>DATJZY010000112.1 GCA_035577985.1 Candidatus Eisenbacteria bacterium | reverse complement strand
ATGTACTACGGATCGCCGAACACTGGCGTGCTCGGGCACAGCCTGACGACGTGCAGCGGAACCTTCGGCTCGGACGACGTCCCCCAGGTGACGCTGAACTGCACGCTCGATCAGACCGGTGTCTACGTCTTGCAGCTGCGGGATCAGAACGACGGCGCGACGCCGGCGATCGATCCGACCGAGACCGGCGGCTACACGCTGGCGCTCACCTGCCTCGACGGTCCGTGCACGACCGCGACCACCACGAGCACGACGACGCTTCCGGGCGGCGCGACCACCACGTCGACCACCCTCCCCGTCACCACGGAAGAGCTGGTCGACGGCGCGCACCTCGTTCTCAAGGCGAACGGATCGAAGCCGCAGAAGGCCAAGCTCACCGTCGTCTTGCGGGATCCAGACATCACCGTGGCGGCGACCAACGGCAGCGCCGACGACCCGCGCACCGCCGGTGCGACGCTGCGGGTCGTCGCCGGAGGCGGTGACGGCTTCGACGACACCTACGACATCGCGGCCGCGCACTGGACCCTCGTGGGTCCCTCGGGTCGAAACAAGGGCTATCGGTACGTCGCGAAGTCCGGCGCGCCCGTTCGGCTCGCCCTGGTCAAGCCCAAGCTCGTGCGCATCAACGCGAGCGGCGCGGGCCTCATGGACACCCTCGCCACCAATCCGAACCCCGTGCACGTCGTCCTCACCATGGGCGGCGTGCGCTACTGCGCGAGCTTCGGCGGCTCGGTGACGTTCAAGGCGGGTCGGAGCTACGACGCGAAGTCGGCGCCGGCCCCCGGGACCTGTCCCTGACACGCCGTCCGCCTCATCGGTGGTCGACCAGCATGTGGTGGCCTCCGGCGTGCCGTGGCGGCGTGGCGTGTAATGGCAAGATCGGATGGGCGGCGCTCGGTAGGTTCCGCCCCTGCGCGCACGATGCGTGCGCTGAACGCCAGCCAACAAGGAGAATCCATGCGGACGAAGGCTCTCGTCATCGGAGCGGGAACATTGATGCTCGCGTGCTTCGGCGTCTCTCGCGCCGCGGCCCCCTCGAGCCCGGTGGTCGTGCAGGTTCCGGCGGCCGTCGCCGGCAAGGCGAACAACCCCACGCCGCCAGCGAGCGCCACGAAGAAGAAGGCGATCGGCGCCGGCAAGCTCGCCACCAACACCGCCAACACTCCCGACGACGACGACTCGTTCTGGGCGGAGCAGATCGACGTCGACGGCGACGGCACGGTGGACGACACGAACCTCATCTGGGACGACGAGGACAAGGTGCTCTACCTGTACGCCGACGGCGACTTCAAATGCGCCAACGGCAAGATGGGATCGGGCGGCCTGCTGATCGCCCTCTACGGTCAGGGCAACACGCACGGGAAGCCCGCGGGATCCGGCTGGTACGCCGTCGATCTCGACGAGGGCGAGTGCGCCGCCAAGGCGGCCGGCATCTACGGATGCCGATTCGATGCCAAGCAGCAGGCGACGGCGTGCGGCGTCGCCACGCTCGACGAGAAGAACGACGATCTCACCATCGTGACCGTGTCCCAGTAGGTCTCGCGGGTCGGCCGCCTGGTACCGCCAATACGAGAATCGGAAGGCCGACTTCTTCCAGGCGGTATGGAACGTGTGGAGCTGGGAAGACATCGGCGACCGGTTCGCCGCGGCGTCGCACGTCAGCATCGCGCTGGTCGGCGCCAGCGGCTGACGGCGGTGCGGCCGCGCCCAGGCTAGGGCGGCACACGCTCCCTGAGGGCGGGAGCGTTGGGTTTTCCAAACGTTCGAATCCGTGGACTTGCGTGCGATCGTGGGGACACCGTGCACCGGTTCGATTGCCGGCGCGCAGGCAGCGCCGGTGGGCGGGCAGCCAGCTCCCGGTGCCAAGCAGTCTGTGGCCGATCTCGCCCAGTACCCCCTGCATGACCTGCGGGCGTTACAGGACATCCACGACATCATCAGCGTCGAGCCGGCCAGGCCTCAGGACAAGGTGATGATGGGGATGCTGGCGACGATCGGCATCGAGCCCGGCACGCCATTCAATCCACCGTCGAAGCTGAAGGCGGCCATGGAACGAGGTGTCGCCGATTGCGTACTACTACATGCAGCAGCTCGACACGAAACTGTTTGCGTCGAATCTGTACGGCACGGTGCCTTGCTCGCCGCCTAGTACGGCCGTGCCGGCCCGATCTGCGGCGCGCGCACGGGCTTGGCCATGCCAGGAAAGACTGTCACGCCCTGGCCGCCGCAGCGGGTCGAGAGGGCTTCATTGGGCACGCCGAAGCAACTATCGATGTCCTGCCAGTTGTTCATCGCCCAGACATCGCCTGACGGCGAGATCGCGATGTCCGTTTGCATCTGGAGCCCGCCGCCCACGTAGCCGTTGGGCGGCCCGATCTGGTCGCCAGTCTTGAATCCGGGCGGACAATTCTCTGTGCGTACGCCGCACAGATGCGTGATCGGACTGTTCGGCATCGCGAAGTTCGAGATCCAGACATTGTCGTCACCGTCCACGACCACGGCCCATGGACCCGGCAAACCGCCCGCCGTGAACGGCGAGCCCGGGTACTGGGAGCCGTCCGGCCTGAGCAATGTGACGCTGCCGCCGTCGGACGACGTCTGCCGCGCCATCGCCCGTGCCAGGTCTGGATCAGGGTTCTCGCCTCTCAGCGCCTTCTCCAATAGCTCCGCGATGACAAGACCACCGCGCAACGAGTTGCCAAGCCGGTTCGTGACCCAGACGTTGCCCTGGCTGTCGATGTTCAGGCCGCTGCCGCTCCAGCCCGCGTCGAACTTCTCGGCTTTCGACGGATCCGAAGCGGGGAACCGTGTGACGTGCCCTTCGAGCGCGTTGCTCACCCAGATACGGTCCTGCCGGTCGATGGCGAGGTGGAACGGTCCCGCCAACGACTTGCACGGCTGGACGTCCCGGCCCTCGCACACGATCCGCCCCTTCGTGTAGTCGCCGCCAGGGAACAAGAGCAGCTGATTTTTCGAGACGCCGAGCGCCCAGACGTCGCCCCCGGGAGTTGCGATGATCCCTTGCATCAGGCCGAGCCGGCCGCCGAACGTGATGCCCTCCGGGGGTGTCAATGGCTTGCCGTTCTTGTCGAACACCGCGATCGACTGGCCGCCGTAGCTGGCAAGCCAAGCGTTGTCCTTCGCATCGACTGCTGCACCGAAGGTGCCGCCCTGCATGCCGCCGCCCGCAAAGCCAGTCGTAATGGGCGACAGTGGCTTTCCATTTGGATCGAACTTGGTGGCATTGCCCTGCCACAGCACGTCCTGCCCCTGCCATCCCACCGTGAAATTGTCACCGACCCACAAGTTGCCTTCGCTGTCGAACATCGCCTTGCCACCCGCGCGATAGCCTCCACCGTCGAACTTGAGTGGCAGTACCCACGCGCTGGGCGGGAATCTCAGATACGGCATGAACGGCACCGCGCGCATGGTCTTGCCGGCCGGAATGGGAAAGAGCTCGAGCAGCGCGAAGACTCGCTCGGGCTGATACCACGGATAGCGGGCGATCGACTGGGCCGCCGTCAACGTATCGGTCGGCGCACTTCCCTTCGGGGAAGTTGCAGCGGCGAAAAGCTTGCCGCAGGCGTCCGGCGTCACCCGCGCGACGCAAGCCGCGAGCACATCGGCCAACGTAGCGAAGTTCGCCATCGTCGGCGTCTGGCTGCTGTTGAGGGGATCCTGAATGGTGGCGCCCCAGCCACCGGTTTGGAGATCGACGAAGTTGGGAACGTTGCCAGCGGCGATCTTGAGGCCGAGCGCGTGGCCTCTGATCGCGGTGCCCTCGATGAACTGCGCGTGGGTCCACACCGAGGCAATCGTGGTCATCTCGTTGATGACGACCGTCGTCGGCGGATCTGCAGCCACGACCGTCAGGAGCGCGATCGCGGGATTGTCGTCGCTCATCTTGCTCGCGGTCGGATGACCGCCCGTAGCGACCAGATAAAATGACGAGTCGCCGCCGCCCTTGGGCCGCGCAAGCGAAAAACCGCCATCCGAACCGGTCCGTGCTTGCGCCACCTGCTTGGGATCTCCGGCGGTGGCCGCCCACAGCGTCACCGTCGCGTTTTCGACGGGAGCGCCGGCACCCAACACCCGACCGGCGATGCCATCTGCAGCATGGGCTGGTCCGGCTAGCAGGAGACTGGTGCCAGCCGTGACAACGAACGCGCAGAGCAGGCGTGACACAGCGTTCGACCATCGCGCCATCCCGGGTCCCTCCAAGAGTGAGAGCGCAGTTCCTTCTCGGACCTGCGCCGGTGGTCCAATACGCTACTTTGTTCCCGGCTTTTTGCGACCATGCAATGCCCGATCAGGTCCCCTGGCCTTACCCTCGGCCGTGGCGTCGACGTGGTTGATCTGCCCGCGCTCGGGTGATTCGAGTGCGCGGATGGTCCTGTCGTCGAGCTCGAGTCTCGGCCTCCGCTCTTCTGCGTGGCTGGAGCCTTTGCGGGCCGATGCCAGGCGCCAAACAGGCTACGCGGCGCGCGAGACGACGTGTAACACAGCGAACGTCGGTGTGCGCGCAAATCCTTGGGGCCCAAGGGTTTGAGGGCCGCGTGAAACGCGCTGCGACACGGCGGAACGCGCCCATCTTCCACGGGTGGTGGATCGTCGTGGCGGCGTTCGTGGCCCAGGCCGTCAACGTCGGGCTCCTCTTCTACTCGTGGGGCGTGTTCACGGCGCCGCTCGCCGAGGAGTTCGGCGGGCGCGGGCGGGTCGCGGGGGCGTACTCGGCGATGCAGATCGCGTGCGCGCTCTACGGGCTCGCCGTCGGTCGCATCGTCGACCGGCGCGGCGCACGCGAGGTGCAGATCCTCGGTGCCGTCGTGTTCGCGAGCGGCTACCTCCTGCTGTCGCGCGCCGCGGCGCTTCCCTGGCTCTACCTCTGCATGGCGGGCCCGATCGCCCTCGGCTCGACGTGCGTCGGCGCGCTGCCGTCGAACAGCGCCGTGGCGCGATGGTTCGTCCGCAAGCGGGGTCGCGCGCTCGGGTTCGCCACCGCCGGGATCTCGGCGGGCGGCATCGTGTTCGCGCCGGCGTCGCAGTACCTGATCGACCACGTCGGCTGGCGGACCGCATACGTCGTGCTCGGGCTCTCGGTCATCGTGCTCGTGCTGCCGCCCGTGCTGCTCTTCATGCGTCGCGATCCCGCCGACATGGGGCTCGAGCCCGACGGCGAGCCCGCGGCCGCCGAGGGCGACCGCGAGGCGCGCCTCGCGTACGCGGAGCGCGAGCTCGCGCGCTCGGTGCGTCCCGAGGTCGCCATGCGCCAGTCGAGCTTCTGGCTTCTCGCCGCCGCGTTCGGGATCACGATGACGGGGCTGGCGAGCCTGCTCTTGAACCAGGTCTCGCTGCTCGTCGATCGCGGCATGCCGGCGACGCACGCGTCGTGGGTGCTCGGCGCGACGGCGGCGATGGGCGTCGTCGGGAAGCTCGGGTTCGGGGCGCTCCTCGATCGCTTCGATCAGCGGCGCGTCGCCGCCGCGTGCTTCGTCCTGCAGGCGCTCGGCGTGCTGATCCTCTGGCAGACGCGCTCGATGCCGGCGCTCGTGTGCTACGTCATCCTCTATGGGTACGCGATGGGCGGGAACGCGACGCTCCAGGCGAGCCTCGTCGCCGAAGCGTTCGGGCGCCTGCACTACGGCGCGATCTTCAGTCGGTTGACGCCGTTCGTGGTGCTGTCGCAGGCGATGGGCATTCCGGCCATGGGCTACCTGCGCGATCACACGGGGAGCTACGGGCCCGGCCTGGCGGTGATCGTTGCTTCCTCACTGATCGCCGTCTGGCTCGTGCTCCGCGTGCGCCTCGTTCGGGCCTGATTTTTTGTCTTGCGCGCGGCGCGAGCGGTGGGGCATGCTATCCGGCCGTGCGACTGCGGGACCGTTCCATGAAGGCGCTCGTCGCCCCGGCGCTCGCCGTGTGCCTGGGGGTCCTGGCGCCCGATCCCGCCCAGGGGCACGCCGGCATCGACACCTTCGAGCGCGCCTCGGCCGACGAGGTCGCGAAGCGCCCGAAGGATCCCGCGGCGCACCTCGATCGCGCCAAGGTGCACCAGATCGCGGGCGAATGGGACGCGGCGCTCGCCGAGGTCGAGGCGGCGGCCGATCTCGGCACCGATCCCGACGTCGTCGGCCACGTGCGCGGCGAGATCCTGCTGGACGCGGGCTGGCCGCGCACGGCCAAGGTGGAGTTCGACCGCGTGCTGGCACGGACGCCGGCGGCGTTCGGGACGCTCTTCGATCGGGGTCGCGCCTGGCTCGCGCTCGGGAACGCCGAGGAGGCCGCGAAGGATTTCGGCCGGGTTGTCGCGGGCGTGGCGGAGCCGCGCCCCGAGCAGGTGATCGCGCAGCGCGACGCGCTGGTGTCGCTCGGCCGCCGCGAGGACGCCGTCGCCGCACTCGACGCCGGGATCGCCCGCATCGGGCACGTGCCGTCGCTCGAGCTCGCCGCCGTCGATCTCGAGGTCGGGCTCCGGCGCTTCGAGAGCGCCCTGCGCCGGCTGGACGGGCTCCTCGCGAAGACGCCGTCGAATCCCGCGTGGATCGCTCGCCGTGGCGAGATCCTGGCCGACGCGGGCCGCGGCGACGACGCGCGCCGCGAGTACGCGAAGGCGCTGGCGCTCATCGACGCGCGTCCGGCCGGTCGCGGACCGAAGCCGTTCGACGATCTGCGGCGCCAGATCGAGACCGCCCTGGCGCAGCGGCAGACGAGGTAGGGGGGAACCACGCATGAGGACGTACATCGCAACCGGAATCCTGGCGACGCTGATCTCGACCGCGAACGCGGCCGTGGTGACGCGCGGGCCGTATCTGCAGACGCCGTCGTCGACCAGCATGGTCGTACGCTGGCGGACCGACACCGCGACCTCGAGTCGGGTGGCGATCGGCCCCTCGCCGGGCTCGCTCGCGCAGACGACCGACGACGCCGCGCCGACGACCGAGCACGTCGTCTCGCTCGGCGGGCTCTCGCCCGACACGCAGTACTACTACTCGATCGGCTCCGTCCTGGGGGCCTTCGTCGGCGACGACGCCGACCACTACTTCCGCACCTCGCCGCCCATCGGCACCGCGAAGCCGGTACGCCTGTGGGCGATCGGTGACGCCGGCTTCGTCGGCGGCCCGTTCGCCGGCAACATCGAGTCGGTGCGCGACGCCTTCAAGGCCTTCAACGGCGGCTCGAGCCACACCGACATGTTCGTGCTGCTCGGCGACAACGCGTACCTCACCGGCAGCGACGCGCAGTACCAGGCGGCGGTCTTCGACACGCATCACGACATGCTGCTCACGACGCCCGTGTGGTCGACCATCGGCAACCACGAGCGCCTGACGTCGTTCCCCCTGTCCCAGAGCGGCCCGTACTTCGACATGTTCACCTTCCCGAAGAACGCCGAGGCGGGCGGCCTCGCGTCGGGAACGGAAGCCTACTACTCCTACGACTACGGCAACGTGCACGTGGTCGTGCTCGACTCCGAGGACCACTCCGGGGATCCGTATCTCACCACCATGACCACGTGGCTCACGGCCGACCTGCAGGCGACGAACGCCGACTGGCTCATCGCGGTCTGGCACCGGCCGCCGTACAGCAAGGGGCTGCTGCACGACTCCGACGTCGAGGGCCCCGAGGTCAACATGCGCCAGTTCGTCGTGCCGATCCTCGAGCAGTACGGCGTCGACCTCGTGCTGTGCGGCCACAGCCACAGCTACGAGCGAAGCTACTTCATCGACGGCCACTACGGCCTGTCGACGACGTACGACGCGTCGGTGAACCAGCTCGATCCGGGCAACGGCGATCCCGCCGGCGACGGCGCGTACCACAAGGCCACGGTCGGGCTCCCGTCGCACGCCGGCGCCGTCTACGTCGTCAACGGCAGCGGCAGCGAGGTGCGGCTCCCCATCGGCGATCATCCGGCGATGTTCGCCAAGATCGGGGAGCTCGGATCGCTGGTCGTCGACATCGACGGCGACACGATGACGGCGCGGTTCCTCAACAACGGCGGCGTCGTCAGCGATCAGTTCCGGCTGATCAAGGGCACCGCGTGCCCGGCGACGCCGGCGACGGGTTGCGTCGCGGCGCCCAAGGCGAAGGTGACGCTCAAGACGAGTCAGCTCCCGAACAAGAACCGGTGGAGCTGGCGGTGGAAGGGCGGGACGGTCGAGGCCGCCGACATCGGCACGCCCACGGACCAGACCGACCTGGCCGTCTGTCTCTACGACGCGACCGGTGCGCTCGCGGGTGGCCAGATCCTCCACGGCGCCCCCGAGTGGTCGGGCCTCACCAACGGGCTCCTCTACAAGAACTCGGCCGGCGCGCGGCACGGCCTCCAGCGGATCCGCATCAAGTTCGGCTCGGGAGACTTCGCGCAGGTGCAGGCGAAGGCGAAGGGCGCCAACGTCGGCAACCCGGCGACGCCGGTCACCGGACCGCTCACCGCACAGCTCGTGAACCTGGACAACGGCAAGTGCTGGGGATCGGTGTTCCCGACCTTCCGCACCAACGTCATCGGCAAGGTGACCGCGGCGCTTCCGTGAGCTGACCGTCGCGGACGCGACGTCGAGAGGGGCGGGACGGCCGTCTCGCCCCTCTTGTGCTTTCGGGTGCCGCCCTGCAGGAATGGGCCGTCATGATCGCCACGGGAGACTTCAAACGCGGCGCGCGCATCCTGGTCGACGGGGAGCCCTACACGATCGAGGACCTGACGGTGCAGTCGCCGTCGGCGCGCGGGGCGGCGACGCTCGTGAAGGTGCGGCTGCGCAGCATCGTCGCCGGCACGATCGCCGACCGCACGTTCAAGGCGGGCGAGAAGTTCGAGGAGCCCGACGTGGCGATCCGTCCGGTGCAGTTCCTCTATCACGACGGCGAGGGGCACCACTTCATGGACCGCGAGACGTACGACCAGTTCACGCTCGACGAGAGGGTGCTGGGCGACACGGGGCCGTGGCTGAGCGATCAGCTCGAGCTGACGGGCGTGTTCTTCAACGGCAACGCGGTGGGCGTGAACCTGCCCACCTTCGTCGAGGCCGAGGTCGACATGGTGGGCGGCGGGTCGAAGGGTGACACGGCGTCGGGGAAGAATCTCAAGGACGCGACCCTGACGAACGGGAAGAACCTGAAGGTGCCGCTCTTCATCGAATCGGGCGAGAAGGTCCTGGTCGACACCCGCACCTGGGAATTCGCACGCCGGGCGAAGGCCTGATGAACGGCCTCGTCGTCCGCTGGCTCGTCTCCGCCGCCGCGCTCTACCTCACGAGCAGCATCGTGAAGGGGATCGAGGTACGGGGCGTGGCGTCGCTCCTGTTCGCGGCCGCGGCGATCGGCGTCATCAACGCCTTCGTCCGGCCGATCGTGCTGCTGCTGACGCTGCCCATCTCGGTCGTGACGCTCGGGCTCTTCGTCATGGTCGTGAACGCGGCCATGCTCTGGCTCGCGTCCACGTTCGTGCCGGGCTTCGTGGTGCACGGCTTCTGGTCGGCGTTCTGGGGCTGGCTCATGCTCTCCTTCTTCACCTTCCTCATCAACCTGCTGATCGGAGAGCACGGCCGCATCGAGGTCGTCCACTTCCGCTACTGACCTAGGTCCTCCGGCGGGACGTCGTCGTCCGCCCCGTGTCCGAAGAGCGCGCGCATCTCGTCCTTCAGCTCGCCGAGACGCTTCTTCGTCTGCGCCGCCTTCGCCAGCTGCTCGGGCGTCGCGATCGCGCGCACCTGGAGCATCACCTTGGTGCCGTGCTCGAGCAGCTTCTGGTGCAGCGCCGAGATCTTCTGGACGTCGGGATCGAGGTCCTTCTCGGTCAGCGGACCGGCCGTGAACAGTCGATCGCCGAGCGCGTCGTGTGCGGCGCGGAGCTGGCGCAGGATGTCGCGCAGCTCGGCGCGATCGCTCATGAGGATCTCGCGCACCTGCTTGCGCTGATCGGGCGTCATGTCCGACACGAGGAGGCGCAGGGGAAGACCCGCGGGACCGCCCGGACCTCCGCCACCCGGTCCGCCACCGTGTCCACCCATGAACCGCCCGCCGAAGGCGCCGGCATGGGGGGCGACGCCGAGCAGCATCGCGCCGAGGATGGTCGTTACGAGAAACTGTCGCATCGGTCGATCTCCTTCCGATCGCTCAGCGCCACGCGACCAGCGTGCCGTTGAGCTCATTGCAACCCACTCCCAACAACGGGTCGCCCCAGGCGCACGTTGACCGTCCCTCGCCGGACGCCGCGGTCGTGCGCGCCTCGGTGTCGTCGCTCGCATCGTCCGTAGCATCGAGCACGGTCGTCGAGAGCTCGTCGAGGAGCGCGAGCGTGTCGGTGTCGTCGAGCGACGCGCTCGGCGCCGTCGCGTAGCGATGGACCGCGACGCCGAGCAGGAGCGCCGCGACGGCTGCGGCGAGCGGCGCCCACGGCATGCGCCATGCGCGCGGTCGCAGCGACGGCGGCACCTCGTGCAGGACGGTGCCGAGTCGCGTGAGGTCACCCGCGAGCCTTCGCAGCCGGGCGCCGCAGGCGGCACACTGCGCGACGTGCGCGCGTGCGTCGGCGCCGGCCTCGCCGAGCTGGAGGTCCAGCAGTCGATCGTCGTCGAGACACTTCATGACGTTTCTCCCAACGCGCGGCGCAACCCGTGCACCGCACGAAACAGATGCTGCTTCACGCTCCCGGTGCTGATCCCGAGCAGCGATGCGACCTCCTCGGTCGAATAGCCTTCGAGCTGGCGGAGTGCGAACACCTCGCGCTGGCGTGCCGGCAACCGCCGGTACGCGTCCCAGACGCGCCCCTGCACCTCGCGGCCGATGATCTCGTCCTCGGGAGTGCGGATCGTACGGAGCGACGATTCCTCGATCGCGACGCCCCGCTCGCGCCACCACCGCCACCAGCCCGAGCGGCGCCGATCGCGGCACGCGTTGACGGCGACGCGGGTCAGCCACGCGCCCCAGTCCATCGGGCGGGTCTCTGTCTCCTGCGCCCGCAGGAGCTTCGTGAAGACGTCCTGCGCCACGTCCGCGGCCTCGTCGGGATCGGCGAGCAGCGTGCGACACAGGCGCACGACCCGCTCGCGATGGGCTCGATGGAGGTCCTCGTACACGACGGCCTGGCTCAGCGCGGCCTGCACCGCTTGGACGAACGATGTAGCCGTCCGGGCGGTTGACGGCGAGCGGGGGCCTTCCGGGCGGGGCATCCGCGTTGCGGTGCGCCTTGCCACTCCGGGGCACATCGCATACGAAGCCGCGCCGATGCGCTACGAGTACACGGCTGAGCAGCGCGCATGGCAAGGTGAGGTGCGCGCCTTCTTGAGGAAGGCGGTGACGCCCGCGCTCGTCGCCGAGATGCGACAGGCGGGCAACGAGGGCGACGGCCCGCTCGCCAGGCAGTTCCACGAGAAGCTCTTCAAGAAGGGGTGGTGGGGCGTCGGCTGGCCGCGGGAGTTCGGCGGGCTCGGCAAGAGCGCCATCGACCAGTTCATCTACGTGGAAGAGATGGAGCTCGCCGGCGCACCCGCGATGCGCCTCGCCGTCACGTCGGTCGCGCCGACGATCCTGCGGCAGGGCACGCAGGAGCAGCGCGATCGCTGGATCCCGAAGATCCTCGACGGCTCGATCGACTTCTGCGTCGCGTACTCGGAGCCCGACGCCGGCACCGACCTCGCGAACTTGAAGACCAAGGCGGTCCTCGAAGGCGACGAGTGGGTCATCTCCGGCCAGAAGATCTGGAACACCGGCGCGCACACCGCGAGCCACAACTGGGTCGCCGTCCGCACCGAGCCCGAGAAGCCGAAGCACCAGGGCATCTCGATGATGATCGTGCCGATGGACTCACCGGGCATCACCGTCCAGGGCATCTGGACGATGTCGAACATCCGCACGAACCTCGTCTTCTTCGACGGCGTGCGCGTGCCGCGCGATCACCTGATCGGCGAGCGCGGGATGGGCTTCTACTACGCCATGATGGCGCTCGACTTCGAGCGCATCATGATCGGCTCGGTCGGCTTGCTGCGCCGCCTGTTCGAGGAGCTGAAGGCGTTCGTGCGCAAGACCAAGCGCGACGGCGTGCCGCTCGGTCGCATTCCGTGGGTGCGGCGCGCGATGGCCGACCTCGACGTGCGGATCGAGATCGGACGGCAGCTCGGGCTCCTCAACGCGTGGCTCGTCGACCAGGGGCAGGTCCCGACCAAGGAAGGCTCCATGTCGAAGATCTACGTGACGGAGCTGAACACGCACTTCGCGACCGTGAGCCTCGAGATCCTGGGACTCGCCGGCCAGCTCGGCCCCGAGAATCCCGCCGCGCCGCTCGCGGGGCGCCTGCAATGGCTCTACACCATCGCCCCGATGCAGCGCTTCGGCGGCGGCACGAACGAGATCCAGCGCATGATCATCGCGCAGCGCGGGCTCGGGATGCCGAGGAAATAGCCATGCACCTCGCACCCACCGACGAGCAGCAGGTAGTGCCGCGCGAGGCCCGTCGCTTCCTCGCCGAGCACATCACGCGCGAGCGGCGGCTCGACTGGGACAAGACGCCCGTGGGATACGACGCGGCGTTCTGGCAGACGGTCGCGAAGCTCGGATGGTTCGGCTACGCGATCCCCGAGCAGCTCGGAGGGCAAGGCGTGTCGCTGCTGGATCTCGGCCTTCTCGTCGAAGAGTGCGGCCGCGCCGTGGCGCCGTTCGGCATCTTCGCGAGCATTTGCGGGAGCCACGCGCTCGCGCAGCTCGCCGGGCCGGCGCACAAGCGCGCGTGGCTGCCGCTGATCGCGCGGGGCGAGAAGCTCGTGACGCTCGCGATTGCCGAGACGGCAGCGGCGCTCGATCCATCCGCGTTCACCACCGTCGTGCGCCGCCGCGGCAAGCAGCTCCGCCTCGACGGCGCGAAGGCCTTCGTCCTCCAGGGCGTCACCGCCGACGCATTCCTCGTCGCCGCGCGCGACGGCCGCGGCGCGTCGCTCCTGCTCGTGCCCCGGGACACGCCCGGGGTGACGGTCGATGCACAGCAGACGCTCGCGAAGGACCGTCAGAGCAGGGTCGGGTTCCGGAACGTCGCGCTCCCGGCGACGGCGCTCGTCGGGAGGGCCGGCGCGGCGTGGCCGCAGCTCGAGAAGCTCCGCCGCACGCTCGCGACGCTGCTCTGCTGCGATCTCGTCGGCGGCGCCGACGCCGTGCTCGACATGACCGTCAAGTACGTGTGCGAGCGCGAGCAGTTCGGCGTGAAGCTCGCGACCTTCCAGGCCGTGCAGCAGATGGCGGCGGTGATGGCGATCGATCTCGAGGGCGCGCGGCACGTGACGCACCAGGCGCTCTGGCGTCTATCCGAAGGCCTGCCCGCCGATCGCGAGGTCGCGATCGCCAAGGCGTGGACCGCGCGCGCCTACCGCGACATCACGCTCGCCGCGCACCAGCTCCACGGCGGCGCCGGCTACGTGGTCGAGCACGTGCTGCACCGCCACACGCTGCGGGCGAAGCAGGCCGAGCTGCTGTTCGGGTCGACCGAGCAGTGGATGGAGGACCTCGCCGGACACCTCCGCCTGTCGCCCGGGCGCTGACGCCCCGGTAGCATGGGGGTGATGACGCTTTTCGTCCTGGTCGCGCTCGCGATCCTGCCGGCGTCCGCGAAGGCTCTCGGCGTGCGCGCGGGGTTCACCTTCACGGTGCCGGTCGAGGGCCTCTCGCAGCCCACGGCCGCGGCGTTCGCTCCGGACGGCCGTCTCATCGTCCTCGAGAAGAACGGCTTCGTGCGCCAGTGGACGGCGGCCGGCGGCCTGCGGCCGGATCCCCTCCTCACGCTTCCCGTCTGCACCGACAGCGAGATGGGGCTCCTCGGGCTCGCCTTCGATCCCGAGTTCGTCTCGAACCACTACCTCTACCTGTACCAGACGCATCCGCCGGGCGATGATCCCGGGCGCTGCGGCGAGGGGGTCGGCGGCGGGCGCGTCAATCGCGTCGTGCGCGTGACGCTCGGCGACCAGACGATCGATCCGTCGAGCCTGGTCGTGATCGTCGACGGCCTGCGGACCGACGGCGGCAACCACGACGGAGGCTGCGTGCGCTTCGGCCCCGACGGCAACCTCTACGTCGCGACCGGCGACACCGGCATCTCCGACGGCGGCCCGCCGGGCGCGTCGTCCAATCCCTACGCGCAGGACCTGCAGCATCTCGAGGGCAAGATCCTGCGCGTCACGCGCGACGGGGATCCGGCGCCGGGGAATCCGTTCGCGGCCATGGGCGGCAACGCGGCGTTCGTCTACGCGTACGGCTTCCGCAACCCGTTCCGCTTCGCGTTCGATCCGATCACGCCCGGCCCGCAGCTCCTGTGGGCCGCCGACGTGGGACAGGTGACGTGGGAGGAGATCGACGTCGTGACGGCCGGCGGCAACTACGGGTGGCCGCAGTGCGAGGGCAACGAGCCGATGCCGGCGTGTCCGGGGACCAGCACGCCGCCCGTCTACGCCTACCGCCATCCCGGCAACCCGAACGAGGTCGTGTCCGTCACCGGCGGCGTCCACTACGACGGCGCGCAGTTCGAGGATGCGTATCGCGGCAACTACTTCTTCGGCGACTTCGGCCTCGACCGCGTCTACCGTGCCGAGGTCGACGCGTCGCGCACGGGGTTCGTCGGCGACCCGCAGATCTTCTCGGCCGATCCCGAGCAGCCCGTCGACTTCTTCGTCGGGCCCGACGGCGCCCTCTACTGGGTGGCGTTCGGCTCGGGCTCGATCGTGCGCGTGACGCAGGACGGACGGCCGGGCGCGGCGATCGGCGGCTGCGAGCGTGCGCTCACCAGCGCCGCGGCGACTCTCCTTCCGCGCACGGCGAAGCGCGTCGCCGCGTGTCTCGCGAAGGGACGAGACGGGTGCACTGCGCTATCGGCGCCACGGCTGTCGCGCCGCGTGCGCCGTCGCATCGCAGCCGCCTGCGACCCGCCGGGTCGGGGCCGGGTGTGCGCCCGGCTCGGATGCGCCTGCGGATCGGCGGACGATCTGGCCGCCTGCGTCGCCACCGCAGCTTCGTCTACCGTGGGCTCGATCGCGACGCCGATCGCCGGCGCCGCGCGGAGTCGCTGTCGTACGGCGAGCGTCCGATCGCTGGGTGGTGCGGGCCGTGATCGCATGGAACTCATCGCCGACTGCGCGCAGGCCGGCACTGCGCTCTGCGTGCCGCCGCCCGGCCCGCCGCCGCCGAGCACGAAGGGTCTCACGCGGGCGTGTCGCCAGCCCCCGTCCGACGTCTGTGCGGCCCTCGCATGCGCCACGTGCGCGACCGCGGCCGACGTCGCGACCTGCGTCACGGCCCACGTCGCGAGCGAGGTGGACGGGCTCTCGAGCGCGCTGCTCGGCGTCGCACGCTGACCGCGGCGAA
This sequence comes from Candidatus Eisenbacteria bacterium, assembly GCA_035577985.1. Lineage (NCBI taxonomy): Bacteria > Candidatus Eiseniibacteriota > Candidatus Eiseniibacteriota bacterium. Next base: position 14,480 of record DATJZY010000112.1, on the reverse strand, counting down.
CGCAGGCTCCGCTGGCACCGTGACCGCGCAGCGGCCCTAGATCGCGCATGCTCGTCGCCTCGGTCGGACCGTGCGACGTTTGCGCGGCCAACGCCGCGGGCGGATACCTCCATGGGTGAAACATCGCAGTCATGTGGAATTCGCGCTCGCGCTCGCACTCATCCTGATGGTCGTGCACGGCGTATCGGCCGTCACGCCGTTCACCCGGGTCGACACCCAGACCTCGCCGAGCTTCACCAGCATCTGGGTGCCGCCAGCGTCGTTCGAAGCTTCCGAGATCCGCTGGCCCGTCACGATCACGCCGCAGCCGGGCGGCGTTACGGAGGCAAAGGTCTCCGGCAGCAGCGACCCGCTGGTCGAATTCTTCGGCCCCGGGCTGTCACAGTATTTCCTCTCGGAGGCCGGCATCTACGGCGTCGCCCGCGCGGAGTTCGGGGTGCTCCGGGCCTACGCGTACGCGTTCGGCGGCGTCGCGCCGAAGGCTTATGGGGCGGGGTTCGTCCTCGGAACGAACTCCTATGCCGCGCTCGCGCGGGCCATCATGCGGCCGCAGTTCACCGACGTATTCACCGCGCCCGCTACGCCGGGCGCGCCGAACCCGGGAAACGCCCAGGTGCTGACGGGGCAGATCGTGCTCGATGGGTCCCTCGGGGGCACCGGCAGCGCGACCTGGTTGATCAGCATGGACATCGTCTCCGACACCCAGCCGCCGGTCTCCGTGTACCACTCGATGTTCTACACCTCGGGCTGCGGAGGACCGTGTCCGTTCCCCTTGTCGACCTTCGCGGTCGACGTGGCGACCACGGTCGGAACGACGTACATCATCTACGGCGATCTCGGGATCACTGCGAATGCGGGTGGCAGCGCCCTCTCGTCCGACACGGGCTTCCAGGTCTCCGCCATCGACGCCGCCAACACGGGCAAGTTCTTCGTCCGGGTGAAGGAGACGGGGGAGGGGATCATCGGCCAGAGTGGGCACGACTACGGCGCACCGGTCCCTCCGGGAACGATCCCCATTCCGACCACGACGACGCTGAAGCTCCCGCCCGACATGCCCACCACGACCACGACGACCATCACGGAGCCTGGCGCGACGACGACGACGACGACGACGCTGCCGGCTGGTGGCACCGAGCAGTGCGACAACTGTGTCGACGACGACGGCAACGGTCTGGTCGACGCCGAAGACCCGAGCTGCTGCGCCACATCGCCGCTCGGGCTCACGCTCCGAAATGCGCGATTGCTTCCCGGGACCGCAGGGACCGCGCTCCGCATGACGGCTACGGTGTCCGGAGCGGCCGCGCTCGGTCTCGATCCGACCCTCGCGGGGGTGACGCTGCAGCTACGCGACCCGGCGATCGGCGCCGTCCTGTGCGGGCGTCTTGCGGGGAGCGCCTTCGCGCGCAAGAAGAAGGGGAAGCTTTTCGCGTTCCGCGATCCCGCCGGTGCCGCGCACGGCCTCACCGGTGCCTCGCTCCGGACGGGCAAGCGCGACGTGAGCCTTGCGGTCGACGGCAAGTCCGTTCAACTCGACACGCTCCCCGACACCGCCCTGCAGGTGACCGTGACCGTCGCCGATCCGAGCGGACGGCGTTGCATCTCGGCTCCGCCGGCCACGCTGCGCAAAGTGGGCAAGAAGGGAACCCTGCGGTTCCCGTGACCCGAGGTCCGGGAGTGGCCCAGGTCTAGGAGGGCGCCGCACGGCGTAGTAGAGGACCCCGCATGCGTTTCGGCGTGCACGCGGGCCCGCAGGACTGCTCCCTCGACGATCTGCGCCGGCTGTGGGCGATCGTCGACGGCGCCGGCTTCCACTGGTACTCGGTGTGGGACCACCTCTACTCGGTCTCCGACCTGACCGATACGTCGAAGCCGTGCTTCGAAGGCATCTCGACGATGACGGCGGCGGCCGCCGCGACGCGCAACGTGCGCATCGGCTGCCTCGTCTTCTGCGTCGGCTACCGCAACGTCGGCGTGCTCGCGAAGGCGGCGGCCACCATCGATCACGTCTCGGGCGGCCGCTGCGAGCTCGGCATCGGCGCCGGCTGGAACCAGTCGGAGTTCGACGCGTTCCACATGCCGTTCCTGCCCATCAAGGATCGCCTCGACCAGGTCGAGGAGACGGCGATCGTGCTCCGCCGGCTCTTCGACGGCGAGCGCGTGACGCTCGCCGGCAAGCAGGTCCGGGTGACGAACGCGATCTGCGCGCCGCTGCCGCTCCAGAAGCGGCTGCGCCTGTGGATCGGCGGGCAGGGCGAGAAGCGGATGCTCCGCATCGTCGCGCGCCACGCCGACGGTTGGAACGTGCCGTTCCTCCCTCCCGACCTGTTCGCGCGGCGCAACGGCGTCTTGACGGACTGGTGCGAGAAGGAGCGGCGCGATCCCAAGACGATCGTCCGCACCGCCAACGTCGGCCTCGCGATCGGTACCGACGACGCCCGCGTCAGGCAGCAGGAGGAGAAGCTCCAGCTCATGTTCGGCGGCATGACCGACTGGGTGAAGCCCGGGCATCTGCTCGGGACCCCGGCCGCGGTCGCCGAGCGCATCGGCGAGTACGAGCGCGCCGGCGCCGACTGGGTGATCCTGGCGCTGCGGGCGCCGTTTGACTTCGATGGCCTCGACCTTTTCATTCGGGAGGTGATGCCGAAGTTCCGTCAAGGAGGTCCGCTGTGACGCCCATGACCATCTGGATCGACGGTGAGCTGAAGTCCCGCGATCAGGCGACGGTCTCCGTCTTCGACCACGGGCTCCTCTATGGCGACGGCGTGTTCGAGGGGCTGCGCATCTACGAGCGGCGGATCTTCCGTCTGGAGCAGCACCTGGACCGCCTCTACGACTCGGCGAAGGCGATCGCGCTCGACATCCCGCTGGGTCGCCCCGCGATGATCGAAGCGCTCCGCGCGACCGTCAAGGCGAACCAGAAGGAGAACGGCTACATCCGCCTGGTCGTCACGCGCGGCGTGGGCGACCTCGGCGTCGATCCCACCAAATGTCCGAACCCGTCCGTCATCATCATCGCGACCGACATTCAGGTCTACCCGGCGGCGCTCTACGCCAAGGGCGTGAAGGTGATCACGTCGGCGACGCGCCAGGTGTCGCACGAGGCCTTCGACGCGCGCGTGAAGTCGCTCAACTACCTGAAGAACGTGCTCGCCAAGATCGACGCGAACCGCGCCGGCGCGCACGAGGCCATCATGCTGAACGGCGACGGCTTCGTCGGCGAGTGCACGGCCGACAACCTCTTCGTCGTGAAGCACGGCACGCTGCTGACGCCGTCGCCGCAGGACGGCGCGCTGCAGGGCGTGACGCGCGAGACCATCCTCGAGCTCGCGGGCGAAGCGCGCATCCCCGGCCGCGAGGCGCGCCTCACGCGCTACGACGTGTACACCGCCGACGAGTGCTTCCTCACCGGCACGGGTGCCGAGGTGATGCCGATCGCCGAGGTCGACGGCCGCCGCATCGGGAGCGTCACGCCAGGGCCGCTGACCAAGCGGCTCCTCGACGCGTTCCACGCGCTCGTGCGGCGCGAGGGCGATCCGATCTGGTAGGCGCGCGCTTGCGCCGCGGGCATCGGACCCGCCGCGACCAGCCGGCGCCGTCGCGGGTCGACGACGAGGTTCAGCCCTTCGAGCGTGTGCGCGCCGAGGAGCTGCGGGTCTCCCGGCTCGGCGAAGACGATCTCGTCGATCGTGAAGTGCCGGTCCAGCCGGACGATCGCGAAGCCGACGCTGCGCGTGACGTGCTCGCCGTTGGCGAGGACGAAGGGGACGTCCTTCTTCTCGCGAGCGATGCCGAGCCGCTCGAGGGTGCGCTCGGCGATCCAGGAGAACTCGCTTCCCGTGTCGACGAGCAGCTTCGGCACGACGGCCGATCGGCTGCGATCGACGGAGTTCTCGACCTTGCACTTCACGTAGAAGCCGCCCATCGCGCGACGTCCCCGGGATGCCCGCACCGCTCGCCACCATACTCGCGGCCGGCGCGCATGGCCATCACCGGCCATGCCCCGCGTCGGGATATGCAGGTCCGATGCTCGCGCCTACTGCCGCGGTGACCAGCGCGCGCAGCGAAGCAGCTTCGACTCCCAGCGATCGCGGTACTTGAGGCCCTCGACCATCCAGCCGCCACGCTGCTGGCCTTGCTCGCCGCGCGTCAAGAGCTGCGCGAAACGCTCCCAGTCGAGGACCTTCTGGAGCAGCACCACCTCGTGGTGCTTGCCGGTGCCCGGCGCGACGCGCCAGCACGCCTCGACCGAGATCATGCGGCTCTGCTGCACCTGCGGGTGGAAGACGGAGCCGAGCGCCGCCGTGTAGTCGTCGAGCTTGCCGGGGAAGGGCCACCCGGTGTCGTGGAGATAGATCGTCGGCGAGTCGGTCTCGGTCGTCGCAGGCGGCGCCGAGAGATCGACGTCGCGCAGCGGCGACCAGTCGGTCGGCTGGAGCATCTTCGAGGTGACCTCGCGGCGCAGCTCCCACGCGCGCTTCTGCCAGTCGCGGTGGCGGCGATCGGTCGCGGCGCGCTCGATCATCGCGCCCCACGTCGCCCAGTCGCGCACGGCGGTGATCGACACGGCCTGGTACGACGGTCCCGTCCCGTGCGTGTGCTCCCAGAACCACAGCAGGCGCGCCTCGCCGCGCTCCTCGACGAGCGGGCGCCAGAGCGTGCGGACGGCGTCCTCGAAGGCATGCATCTCGCCGGCGACGACCTCGTGCGTCTCGTGGAGGAAGATCATGACGTCGAGATGCTACGGGCCGAGGCGGCGGGTCAAGCTCGCCGCAGCGTGCACGCTGCGGTGCAGCGCCCCAGTTGCAGCGCAAGGACGGCGGGACCGTAGCCTGCCGCGGCCGGTTGCGCGGCACGGCCGTTGCAAAGCATGAGGGTCGCATGAGCTCGCTCGACGATCCCAAGGTGCTGGCCACGCTCGACCGCCTGCACGCGGCTGCGCGGGGCGACTGGACCTTCTTCGTCCGCAACCTCCCGATGATGGTCGGCATGATCCTCGGCCAGCAGGGGCCACCGGCGGCCGAGCAGGCGGCGAAGTTCAAGGACGTCTACATCCCCATCTCCCGCACGCAGGGACGCTTCCTCTACATGGTGGCGCGATCGGTCGGCGCCAAGCGGATCGTCGAGTTCGGGACGTCGTTCGGCGTCTCGACGATCTACGCCGCGGCCGCCGCCCGCGACACGGGTGGGACCGTGATCGGCACGGAGCTGGAGCCGTCGAAGCGCGAGCGCGCGCTCGCGAACATCGCCGAAGCGGGGCTCGCCGACCTGGTCGACGTTCGTCTCGGCGACGCCCTGGAGACGCTGCGCGACGTGCCGCCACCGATCGACCTGGTCCTGCTCGACGGCTGGAAGGACCTCTACCTGCCCGTCCTCCGCCTGCTCGAGTCGAAGCTCCGGCCGGGCGCGGTGGTGCTCTCCGACAACATCAAGACGTTCCGCCGCTCGCTCGGGCCGTTCCTCGACTACGTGCAGAGCGGACGCAACGGCTTCCACTCGCTCACGCTGCCGCTGGCGGACGGCTTCGAGTATTCCGTGCGTCTCTGAGCCGCGACGACCAGGCCAGCATCCGGACGACGAGTGCGGCCGCGAAGGCGAGCGTCATCACCGTGTGGAACGGCGCGATCGTCGCCGTGCCCATGTAGGTGAAGATGAAGTCGAGCCACAGGACGTAGATGCCCGTCGTGTGCAGCGCGCCCCACGCGCGCCCGAGCGCGCGCTGCGAAGCGTCGTTCGACGTCGCCGCCATGAGCGCCAGGAAGACGAAGCCCGCGCCACCGAAGAGCTTGACGAGCGGCGCGATCGCCGCACCGCCCGACGGGAGGAGGCGAACGAGCGCGATGATCGCGAGCAGATGCCACCAGTGCGACGCGGCGACCGAGAGGCCGAGGTAGCGCCGGTTCGCCATCAGCCATCGCGTGACGTCGGACGGTCGCAGGCGGTGCAGCGCGGAGGCCACGAACGCCGGCAGGAACGCGATCGCCGAGGTGAAGGCGGTCACGCGGATGACGGCGCGCACTTCCTCGGCCCCCGGCTCCGGCGTCGTCACGATGGCCGCGCACACCCCGCCGACGGCGACGAGGTAGCCCAGCGGAAGGCGCGGCCCGATGACGCGACGGTCGCTCACGATCCCTGTCCCGTCGACGCGATCGACGGGCGCTTGCGCAGGCGCTCGATCCAGGCGTGCACGCCGGGACGCGGCTCGAGCAGGGCGCCGAGCTGGGCCATCGCGAACTCGCAGACGAACGGCGCGTAGCAGACGTCGGCTAGCGAGAACGCTCCGACCAGGTACTCCTGCCGGGCGAGCTGCTCTTCGAGGACGTCGAGGTGGCACGCGATCTCTCCCGCCGCGATCTCCTGATCGGCGCGGTCCCACTCCGCCTCGGGTGTGAAGAATCGCATGACCCAGCGCTTGAACGGCGGCGCCAGGTAGTCGCCCGCGGCCTGCATCCACTGCCGCACGCGGGCGCGGTCGCGCGGATCGGCGGGCAGGAGGGCGGGGCGGGGCACGCGCTCCTCCAGATACTCGAGGATGGCGATCGACTCGAACACGACGAGCCCGTCGTCGTCGAGGACGGGCACGTGACCGAACGGGTTGAGGCGCCGGAAGTCGATCGAGCGCGTCGCCCCGCCGGGCAGATCGACCACGACCTCCTCGTGGCGGATGGCCTTCTCGCGCAGCGCGATGCGGACGCGGCGCGGGAAGACCGAGAACGGATGCCAGTAGAGCCGCACCGCGCGCGATACTAGTCGCCGCGCGGACGCGGCGCCAACGTCAGCGGAGCCTCCCGACGCCGGGGACGAAGCGCCCGACCCGGGTCGCGTAGGCGAGGTAGTCCGCGCCGTAGGTGCGGCGCAGGTAGGCCTCCTCCTGGAGCACCTGCCGCCGGATGCCGATCGTGCCGCCGGCGAGCGCGATGAACGAGAGCCATGTGGGGACGAGAAGCGCCAGGCCGGCCAGAGCGAGCAGCATGCCCGTGAAGATCGGATTGCGGGCGAGCGTGTAGAGGCCGCCCGTCACGAGGCCGGGCTTCGCGCTCTCGTCGATGCCGACCCGCCACGAGGCGCCGAGATCGAGCTGGGCGCGGACCATGAGGGCGATGCCGCCGAACAGGACGATCGCGCCGGAGACGTCGAACGGTGGCATCACCATGCGCGCGGCGATCGCATCGGGCCGGAGGGCGTAGACGACCGCCTGGGCTCCGATCACGACGGCGAGGAGGAGCAGCAGCAGGCCGTCGCGACGAACCTGCGCCGGTCCGCCGCTCAGCAGGACGATCCCCCATGATCCGTACCGCCGCCGGTGGAGCCACGCGCGCCAGCCCACGCCGATGCCGAAGAGCGCCGCGATGCCCGCGAGGGGGAGGTAGCGCACTTCGCGAACCCTACGCCGTGCCCAGCCGCACGAGGAAGATCCCGAAGGCGATGGCACCGAGAGCACTGCGGACCGCGTGGAGACGGTTCCACCTGGAGAGCAGCGTGGCAGCCCGCTCTCCCCCGGGATCGAGCGTCGGATCGAGCAACCGCTCGTTCGTCGGGAGAATGACGACGAGTGTGAACGGCACGACCGCGCCGAGCAGGAGCGCGGCCACGGCGAGCCATGGGTCCCCAGCGCGCCACGCCGCCCACAGGCCCGCGACACAGCCCAGGACCGCGAGAGACGCCTGCATGACGGTCGCGCGGTGATAGCTCGGCGCGAACTCCCGCACCGCGAGCTCCGTTCCGCAGGACACCCGTGCCGGATGCTCGACGGCGTTGATGTAGATCGCGGCGCCCGCGAAGAGCCCGGCGCACCCGGTCGCCACGATCGACGCCAGCATCGAGCGCTACCTCGTCCCCAGGTGCGTCGCGATCTGCCAGGTGTTGCCCAACCTCACGGTGTGCCAGCCGTCCGGCGTGAAGTCGTTGCGCATCGGCCTACCAGCCGACGTAGTGGAGCGCCGCTCGCCCCGCCATGAACCAGACGGCCACGGTGGAGATGGCGTACAGGTAGAACCGCAGCATCACGATGTTGATCGTGCAGTGGACGGCGCTGTGCAGCACGCGGAAGACGACGAAGATCCAGGCCGCGCTGACGTACACACCGTCGACCTGGTTCGTCACGAACAGATACAGCGCGAGCGCGTAGAAGACGACCGGGATCTCGAAGAGGTTCTTCAGGTTGTCGGACGGATTCGAGACCTCCGGCGGCGAGATCCGCGCCAGCGCGCCGGGGACGGCCATGTCCTTGGGATCGACCTGGTTGCCGGTGAGGAAGCGGATGCGCTTCACGTACATGTAGACCCACACGACGAAGGTGAGGAGGATCGTCGCGAACACCGGACCGAAGATCGCCGTCTGTTGCACCCTAGCTCCTCGGCCGAATGAAGCGCCCCACCTGGCTCAAATAGTCGCGCTTGCCGATCGCGACGCCGTTGTGCCGCAGGATGTCGTAGGCGGTCACGACGTGGAAGTAGAAGTGCGGGATGGACCAGGCGCGCAGGAGCTGGAGACCGCTCAGCCGGATCACCATGTCGCCGGGGATCTCGATGGAGCAGTCGCGTTCCTCGGCGCCGTCGAAGGCGGCGGCGGGCGCCGCGCGCACGACGTCGAGCGTGCGCGCGATCTGGTCCCGCAGGGCGGGGAAGGTCGTCTCGGCAGCTTCCATCGCCGCGCCGCCCTTGCCGGTGAGACGCGACACGCCGTCGCGGGCGTAGTGGCAGGCCTGCTGGACCTGCTGCGCGAGCGTGAACATGTCGGGCGCGAGCCGCGCGTTCACGAGATCCGCCTTCGCCGAGGCGGCGTGCGCGGCGCCCTTTGCCAAAACCTCCGAGAGGCTCTCGAGCATCGGCACGAAGGTGCCGACGGCCATGTCGTGCATCGTGATCTTCATGCGCCGATCGTCGACCCGGCGAGCGCCGCGAAGGCGAAGAAGTATGCGGGATCCATACGTGCCCTGTCTGCAGCGCCACGTAGCATCGGGCGGCGGACCTTGTGAAGGCGGGAGCGTCAGAGCGCCGACAGCTCCCGATCGTGCTCCCCGGACAACGTCAGGAGCGCCGTACAGGCCCCGACGAGCGCGAAGAGCATGTCCCACTGCGTGTCCCACGGGTCGCCCTGCGTGCCGAGGAATGCCGTGGCTCCGCCGGCCGTCAGGACCGACGTCCACCATTCGAACAACTCGTAGAACGCGCTGCCCGCGAGACAGACGCACACGACGAGGAACGGCAGCCACCGGCTCCCCGCGAGCGGCGAGGTCCGCACGAGCACCTCGCGCGCGAGGATCGCCGGGACGAAGCCCTGCGCGAAGTGTCCGATGCGATCGTAGTGGTTGCGCGCAAATCCGAACCAGCGCTCCATCCAGAATCCGAGCGGCACCTCGGCGTACGTCCAGTGCCCGCCGACACACAGGATCGCGGCGTGAATCGCCAGCAGCACGGCGAGGAGCGGCGTCAGGGGAAAGCGCGCGCGCGTTGCGACGAGGATGGGCAACCCGATCAGCACCGGTGCCACCTCGAGCCACCACGTGACCCGGTCCGCCGGACGGATGCCCGACCACACGAGGACCGCCACGACGCCGGCGAGGCAGGCGGCGCGAAGGCTCACCGGAAGTTCGGCATCACGTGCTGCGCGAACAGCTCGATCGACTTCATCACCGCCGGGTGCGGAATGCGGTCGGCCTGCATGAGCGAGATGAAGTGGTCGAGGCCGGCCTTCTTGTAGCGCTCGACCTTGCGCGCCACGTGGTCGACATCGCCGACGATCACCATGTCCTCGGCGTCGAGCTCCTCGAAGGTGCACTCGCCCTTCTGCATCTTGGCGATGAGCGGGTACTCCTTCGCGATCAGGTCGCGGTACGGCGTGCTCTTGATCTCGAGGTCGGCGTACTCGCGCTGCATGCCCTTGCCGCTCGGGTCGGCGAAGCCGCCGAGCACGCGGAAGGCATAGAGCAGGTAGTTGATGGCCGCGTCGGCGCCGCCGTTCGCGATCGCCTGCTCCCTGGTTTCCGCCACGTGCACGATCGTGAACGCGCCCACCTTGTCGTTCACGAACTTCCCGACCGGCTTCGCCTCCTTCAGCGCCGCGTGGTAGGCGCGCACGCGATCTTCGAGCTGCTTCACGCTGACGAAGATCGTGAGGCCGAGGATGCCGATGCCGTTGCGGCCCGCGAGCTCCCAGGTCTGCGGGCTGGTGGCCGCCGCCCAGATGGGCGGGTGCGGCTTCTGGAGCGGCTTCGGGATCACGTCGCGCGGTGGGATCTTCACGTACTTGCCCGCGTACTCGAACGGCGACTCGGTCCACATGCGCGGGATGATCTCGAGCGATTCCTGCCACATGTCGCGCGACTCGTTGGGGTCGATCTCGAAACCCGCCTGCTCGTGCTGGCTCGAGCGGCCCGTGCCGAACTCGACCCGGCCGTTCGAGACGATGTCGAGCGTGGCCACGCGCTCGGCGACGCGGATCGGGTGGTTGAACTTGTACGGCAGCAGCGTCACGCCGTGGCCGATGCGGATGTTCTTCGTGCGCTGCGCGACGGCGGCCAGGAACACCTCGGGCGCGGAGGAGTGCGCGAACTCCGTCAGGAAGTGGTGCTCGACCTCCCACACCGTGTCGTAGCCGAGGCGGTCGGCGAGGTCGATCTGCTCGAGCGCCTCCTGGAAGCAGCGCCACTCGCTGCGCTCGTCGTGCGGCTTCGGCATCTGGAGCTCGTAGAGGAGGTCGAACTTCATGGCCGTCGGATATGCGCCACGGGCGGGGGCGCGCGCAATGGCGCGCCGGGTCGACCAGGTCGCGCCGCGTGCTATTGAGACTCAGCCATGGCCGAGTTCGCAGTTCAGCCGAGCGACGAGCCGTTCGACTTCCGCCGTCAGGCGGCGACCTACGGGAAATTCCGCCGCGACTACTCGGGCACGTTGTACGACGCCATCGCGGCGCGCACCGGACCCGCCGCCGGGCGCGCGGCCCTGGACGCCGGCTGCGGGACGGGCTTCGTCACACGCTCGCTCGCGGCGCGCGGCTGGCGCTCGGTGGGCCTCGACTTCTCATGGCCGATGCTCGCCGAGGCGCACGCGGCGGGACCCGATCGGCCGCTGGTACGCGCGCGCGGCGAGGCGCTCGCGATCGGCAGCCAGCGTGTAGGGCTCGTCACGTGCGGTACCGCGTTTCACTGGTTCGCTCCCAAGCCCGCGCTGGAGGAGTTCGCGCGCGTGCTGGTGCCGGGCGGCTGGGTCGCGCTGTTCTGGCGCTACCCGATCCCGAAGCAACCCCACATGGCGATGGTCCGCGACAGCCTGCGCGACGTCGACGTCGTGCTGCCCGACGCCTATGAGGAGCTCCGCCCCCACGGGTCGACCCCGTTCGCCGGCTCACCCCTCGTCGACGCCGTCGAGGAGCGCTTCCGGACGACGCTCGAGTTCACGCCGCAGGACTTCCACGGCCAGGTCTCCACGTTCGAGTCGATGCGGCGGTTCTGCGGCGATCGGTTCGCCGAGTTCCTGGATCGTCTCGCCGAGCGCGTCGCACGCCACCCCACGATCATCCGCGAAGAGAACGAGGAGTTCCTCTACCTCGCACGACGGCCGGACTAGGGCCAGAGCCGCATCAGCACGCCGTAGCGATAGGGATCGCCCATGGCGGGCATCTGCCGACCCAGGACGATGATCTTGCCGTCGGGCAGGACGGCGACGTCGACCCCCTGCATGCCGGGGACGGCGACGGTGCCGACGCCGAAGGTCGTGTCGAGCGTACCGTCGTCGGCGTAGCGTCGCACGAGCAACGCAGCGGGACCACTCCCCACGACGACGAGGCGACCGGTCGCATCGAAGGAGAGCCCGAGTGCGTACTCGTCGCTCGATCCGACTGTGACGACGCGCCCCATGCTGCCGAAGCTCTGGTCGTCGCCGCCGTCGGCCGTCCACCGCTCGAGGGCGAATCCAGCTCCGGCGGGCGTGGGCGCACCGGTGATGGCGACGAGGCGCGAGCCGGCGTCGGCGAAGAGCCGTGCACCGCCCGCACTGGATGTGCCGAACGAGGGGAACACCATGCCGCCCGTGCCGAAGGACAGAACGGGAAGCCCGGTCGGCTCGAAGAGCTGCACGCTGTCGGGTGGGTGGACGACGGTCGCGATCGCCACGCGCTCGTCGGGTCGCACGACCGAGAACGTGACCGGGTAGTTGAACTTGAGATCGAAGCCGGGATCCACGGCGCCGGACTCGGTCAGGCGGACGAACCTGGCCTTGAAGTCGGGATTCGTGCAGCCGACGTCCGGGAAGGCGGCATAGACGGCCCCGCTCGGTGCAACCGAGAGGAGCGGCTCCACCTCGTAGCAGGAGTCCGAATCGAACGTGGCGGTTCCGCCGACGCCGAACAGCGGGTCGGGATGCCCGTCGGCGTCATACCGGACGATCACCCGGTTGTCGCCGAAGCCCGTGCGGCCGGCGACCAGGATCCGCCCGTCGGGCAGCACCTTCATGTCGCTCATGAAGTCGATCGCTGGAATCGGCTTCGTGAGCGTCCAGCCGCCGGCGCCGAAGGTCGGATCGAGCTGGCCATCGGCGGTGAAGCGCGCGACACCGATGCCTCCGTCGGCCATGAGCGTATTGAAGCCGCCAGCGACGATGATGCTGCCGCTCGGCTGGACGCCAAGGCCGAACGCGAGGAACGGCATGCCCGCGTTGCCCACCGTCGCCACGCCGCTGCTCCCGAACGACGTGTCGCGCGATCCGGGATCGCCGACGCACGCGCACGCGGCGCTGCAGTGCAGCGGCGCCGTGCACCCCGTCGCGCCGTCGCATGCTTCGCCTGCGCCGGCGTCGACGATTCCGTCGCCACAGCGGGACCGCGTCGCCGTGAACTTCTGCCGTTTCTGCTTCTTCCCCGTCACCGCGCCCGTGAGCGTGTCGCACGCGGCGTCGAAGCGCGCCTTCACACGCACGCGGGCGATTCCGGTGCAGATCTTCCAGAATGCCGTCAGCGTCGAGGTCCGCTTGGGCCGAGCGATGCGCGAGACGCCGAACGGGCAGCCGGCGCCGATCGCCGCGGTGCCGTCACCGATCGTGAGCGAGGCGCTGTCGGCGATGCTCGCGAGGAGCTGCCCGCCCTGAACGACGAAGCGCCCCGGGGTGCAGACGGGCGGTCGCGGTTGCTTTGCGGGAGCCGGACCCGGACAGGCCAGCAGGATGGCGAGGACGAACGCGGAGAAGCGCACGGGGAAGCTTCTAGCGCCGCACCGCGGAGTGCGGCAACTCAGCCGATGAAGCGCTCGACGGCGGCCGCGAACTCGGCGGCCGTTTCCAGGTGCGGTGCGTGGCCGGCGGGGAAGCACTCGAGCCGTGCCCCCGGAATGCGTGCGATGGCGGGCCGGCAGCGCCTGAGCTGGATGATCTGGTCCCGACGTGCCCACGCGAACAGCACGGGAATGCGCAGCCCGGCCGCCAGGTCGCGGAGGTCCGCGCCGGGCGCACCGAAGCCCCGCCAGGCGTCGCGCAGGAGGGGCGCGATCTCGAAGGCCGACGCGACGATGCGGCGGCGCTGCTCGGCCGCGGCGGCCCGCTGGAGGATCATCCGGTAGTACGCAGCGAAGGCGCGCGGGAACCAGCGTGCGCCGCGGGCGCCGGCGTCGAAGAAGCGCACCATCGCGGCGATCGCCGCGCGCGCGAGCCGGTCGCTCGGATCGAGCCCGCCGGGATTCTCGAGGACGAGCGCGCGCACGCGCTCGGGGCGCGCGGCCGCGAGCCGCATCGCCGTCGCGCCGCCGATCGAGTTGCCGACCACGACCGCCTGCTCGATGCCCAGCGCGTCGAGCACACCGGCCGTCAGCTCGGCGTAGCGCGACGCGGTGGGCGGCTCGCGATCGTCGCCCGAGCGGCCCTGGCCCGGGAAATCGATCGCGACAACGCGATGGCGCGCTCCGATCCGCTCGCGGAACCCGCGGAAGTCGCCCGCGCCGTGCCCGATGGCGTGCAGGCAGACGACGGCGGGGCCGGTGCCGCCGTCGTCGACGGCGAGCCGGACGCCGTCGACGACGACGTCGCGCCAGGGCGGCGTCGCGCCGGCCGCGGCGCGAAGCGGAGTGAGCGTCATGTGCATGGTGATATGACTATCACTAGCGACGAGCCGGCGCCAGTGTGCTAGGGGAGGGGCATGCAGGCGGTCATCCGGCGCGCCCGGCCGCGGCGCGGCACGCCCCAGGCGACCCGCGAGCGCCTGGTCGAGGCGGCGGCACGTGTCTTCAACCGCGACGGCTACCACGCGACGGACTCGAACCGTCTCGCCCGGGCCGCGGGGTACGCGCCCGGCACCTTCTACAAGCACTTCGCCGACAAGCGGGAGATCTTCCTCGCCGTGTACGACGCATGGGTCACGGCCGAGTGGGCGGGGATCGAGACCGAGCTGTCGCGATCGACGGGCGGCGGCGTGGCGGCGCGCATCGTGGACGGCGTGCTGGCCCACCACCGCCGCTGGCGCACCCTGCGCGTGAGCCTGCTGGGGCTCGTGGGCACCGA
>DATJZY010000111.1 GCA_035577985.1 Candidatus Eisenbacteria bacterium | reverse complement strand
CTACGAGCACGACGCGGAGACGCGCGCGGCGCTCGACCTGATCCGCGCGAATCACTTCAGCCCGGACGAGCCCGGTCTGTTCGCGCCGCTGCTCGACGCGCTGCTCGTGCACGGGGATCACTACATGCACCTGGCGGACCTTGCAGCCTATCTCGAGGCGGACGCGCGGCTGGTCGCTCTGTACGCCGATCCCCCGGCCTGGGCGGGCAAGGCGATCCTGAACGTGGCCGCGTCGGGGAAGTTCTCGAGCGACCGCACGATCGCCGAGTACGCGCGAGAGATCTGGCGCGTCAGGCCGTGTCCGGTCGCATGAGGAAAGAGAGGACGCGATGGCCCTCTCGCCTCTCGCCGGCAAGCCCGCCACCAGGGAGATGCTGGTGGACCTCGACCGGCTCGAGCGCGAGTACCACGCGCGCCTGCCCGACCCTGATGACGCCGCGCAGCGGGTGAGCTTCGGCACGAGCGGGCATCGCGGCTCGTCGCTGCGCGGGTCGTTCACGGAGGCGCACGTCCTCGTCATCGCGCAGGCGATCTGCGACTACCGGCGCGCGCAGCGCATCGACGGTCCGCTCCAGCTCGGGAAGGACACTCACGCGCTGTCGTCTCCGGCCGAGCGCACCGCGCTCGAGGTGCTCGCCGCCAACGGCGTGGAGACGCGGATCCAGCGCGGCGACGGCGCCACGCCCACGCCGGCGATCTCGCACGCGATCCTCGCCCACAACCGCGGCCGCACCGGGCACCTCGCCGACGGGATCGTCGTGACGCCCTCGCACAACCCGCCCGAGGACGGCGGCCTCAAGTACAACCCGCCGAGCGGCGGGCCCGCCGACACCGAGGTCACCCGCTGGATCCAGGATCGCGCCAACGAGCTCCTGCCACGCGCGCACGAGGTGAGACGGATCCCGCACGAGGCCGCGCTGCGCGCGCCGACCACGCACGCCGTGGACTTCGTGCTGCCCTACGTGAACGACCTGGGGAACGCGGTCGACATGGACGCGATCCGAGCGGCCGGTCTCGCGCTCGCGGTCGATCCGCTCGGCGGTGCCGGCGCGGACTACTGGGAGCCGATCAACCGCCTGTACGGACTCGACATCGAGGTGGTCGGCGCGCAGGCGGACCCGACCTTCTCCTTCATGACCGTCGACCACGACGGCGCGATCCGGATGGACTGCTCGAGCCCCTATGCGATGGCGCGGCTCGTCGGCCTCAAGGATCGCTACCGGGTGGCGTTCGGGAACGATCCGGACGCCGACCGGCACGGGATCGTGACCCCGTCCGCCGGGCTCATGAACCCGAACCACTACCTCGCGGTCGCAATCGAGTATCTCGTGACCCATCGCCCGCACTGGCCTGCTGGGGCAGCGATCGGGAAGACGCTCGTCTCGAGCAGCCTGATCGACCGCGTCGCCGCTGCGCTCGGACGCCGCGTCCTCGAGGTGCCGGTGGGATTCAAGTGGTTCGTGGCGGGCCTGCTCGACGGGTCGTGCTGCTTCGGCGGCGAGGAGAGCGCCGGCGCGAGCTTCCTGCGCCGCGACGGAACCGTCTGGACCACCGACAAGGACGGCTTGATCATGAACCTGCTCGCGGCCGAGATCACGGCGCGCACGGGCCGCGACCCCGGCGAGCGCTATCGCGAACTGGCCGAGCGGTTCGGCGCGCCGCACTACGTACGCATCGACGCGCCGGCGACGCCCGCGCAGAAGGCGCGGCTCGCGGGGCTGTCGTCCGGCGACGTCGCCGCCTCCGCGCTCGCGGGCGAGCCGATCACGGCCAAGCTCACCGTGGCGCCCGGCAACGGCGCGCCGATCGGCGGCCTGAAGGTGACCGTCCGCAGCGGCTGGTTCGCAGCGCGGCCGTCGGGCACCGAGAACGTCTACAAGATCTATGCCGAGAGCTTCGTCGGTCCCGCGCACCTCGACGCGATCGTGCACGAGGCGCGCGAGATCGTGAACGCGGCGCTGAGACAGGAGTAGCGTGGGACGGACGAAACCGCAGGTTTCCTGCCCACGGGGAGCGCGAGGGGGCGTGCCCCCTCGTGTCGTGGAAGACTGACATGCGCAGAACGCGAAACGCGAAGATCGTCGCGACGCTCGGGCCGGCGAGCAGCAGCGAGGACATGGTGCGGCGGCTCTTCCTGGCCGGCGTGGACGTGTTCCGCCTGAACTTCAGCCACGGCGACGCGGACGATCACGCGGCGCGCTTCCGCACGGTGCGCGCGCTCGAACGGGAGACGGGACGGCCGATCGGCATCCTGGCCGACCTGCAGGGACCGAAGCTGCGGGTCGGCACGTTCGCCGCCGGCGCGGTCACGCTCGTCGAGGGCGAGTCCTTCCGCCTCGACCTCGATCCGGCGCCCGGCGACGACCGGCGCGCGAGCCTGCCTCATCCGGAGATCTTCGCCGCGCTGGTGCCGGGCACGGAACTGCTGCTCGACGACGGCAAGCTGCGCGTGGTCGTCGAACGCTGCGGGGCCGATTTCGCCGCGACCCGGGTCGCGGTCGGCGGGAAGCTCTCCGAGCGCAAGGGCGTGAACGTTCCCGGCGTCGTGCTCCCCGTCAGTGCGCTCACGGCGAAGGACCGGCGCAATCTCGACCTTGCGCTCGAGCTCGGTGCGGACTGGATCGCCCTGTCGTTCGTGCAACGGCCGGAAGACGTGGTCGAGGCGCGGGCGCTCATCGGTGCCCGCGCGCTGATCGTCACCAAGCTCGAGAAACCCCGGGCCGTCGAACAGCTCGACGAGATCGCGACCGTGTCGGACGCGGTGATGGTGGCGCGCGGCGATCTCGGCGTCGAGCTGCCGGCCGAGCGCGTGCCCGCGATCCAGAAGCAGGCGGTGCGCACCTGCCGCCGCCTGGGCCGGCCGGTGATCGTGGCGACGCAGATGCTCGAGTCGATGATCGTGAGCCCGGTGCCGACCCGGGCGGAGGCGTCCGACGTCGCCACCGCGGTCTTCGACGGCGCCGACGCGGTGATGCTCTCGGCCGAGTCGGCCGCCGGCAAGCATCCCGTCGAAGCGGTCGCAATGATGGACCGCATCATCCGGCAGGTCGAAAGCGATCCGCTGTACCGCCAGCTGATCGAGGTGTCCCACACCCCAGCGCGTGCGGGGGGCGAGGTCGCCGACGCGGTCTGCTCCGCGATGGGCCGCGCGGTCGCCCTGCTTCAGGCCTCGGCGATCGTCTGCTACACGAGCTCCGGCCACACCAGCCTGCGCGCCGCGCGCGAGCGGCCGGAGTCTCCCGTGCTTAGCCTGACGCCGAGCATCGCCACCGCCCGGCGTCTCGCCCTCGCGTGGGGGGTCCACTCGGTGCACATCGAGGGCGTACGCGACGTGGCGGAGATGACGGATCTCGCGTGCCGCGTGTCGCGCCGCGAGGGGTTCGCCGAGCCCGGCCAGACCATCGTCGCGATCGCCGGCATGCCGTTCGGCACGCCGGGCACCACCAATCTCATGCGTATCGCGACGGCGTAGAGGGACGCCGAACCCCGACCGAATGCAGACGTTTCGCTGACGACTCGCCGCGGAATCCCCGTTAGTCTGCGCACGGTGATAACAGGATTACCGACATGAACGATCGCTCGATCAACAAGCCGCAGCTTCCAGACGGACACACGTCGATCCTCTCGCCGGCGTTCCGGTACGTCCCGGCGGTGAAAACGGATCTGTCGAAGACGTTCGCCCGCATCCGCGCGCAGCGCGCTGCGCTGCCGCGGGCGGGCGCGACCGTCTCCGTGCTCAAGACGAAACTGTCCGGCTGATCGGGCGCCCGACTCGCCGCTCGAGCACCCGCTCACCAGGGACGGTAGCGGACCACCCGCCGCGGCGTGCGAAACCGCTTCGCTTCGCAGGAGGGACGAGATGGCAATCAAGGTCGGTATCAACGGATTCGGTCGAATCGGCCGGCTGGTCTTCCAGGCGCTCTGCGATCAGGGCCTCCTCGGCAGGGAGGTCGACGTCGTCGGCATCG
>DATJZY010000110.1 GCA_035577985.1 Candidatus Eisenbacteria bacterium | reverse complement strand
GCGAAGCGGCTCGGAACCGGCTTGCCGTCGACGCCGCGGTGCGCGAACGAAAAGCTGGTCGAGAATCCGGCTGCGCCCGCATCGATCGCCTCGCGCACGAGCTGGCACATGCGCTCGATCTCTTCGGCCGTGGCCGCGCGTTCGTAGGCCGCATCCCCCATCACGTAGAGCCGCAGCGCGGAATGACCGATGTACGCCGTGAAGTTGAGCACGGTCCCGCGCCGGCGGACCAGCTCCAGGTACTCGGGAAACGTCTCGAACTCCCAGCAGATGCCCGCGGTCAGCGTCGCGGGGTTCATGTCCTCGACGTTCTCGAGCGTGCGCACGATCACGTCGTGGTGCTCCGGGCGGGTGGGCGCGATCGTGAAGCCGCAGTTGCCCGCCACCACGGTGGTGACACCGTGCGATG
This sequence comes from Candidatus Eisenbacteria bacterium, assembly GCA_035577985.1. NCBI lineage: Bacteria > Candidatus Eiseniibacteriota > Candidatus Eiseniibacteriota bacterium. The sequence goes on along the minus strand of DATJZY010000110.1, from coordinate 3,810 downwards.
ACGACGGCCTCAGGGCCGGATCCCAGAACACCTGCGCGTCGTAGTGCGTGTGGATGTCGATGAAGCCGGGCGCAACGGCGCAGCCCGACGCGTCCAACTCGCGCTTCCCCCGGAGCTTCGGCCCGATCTCGCGGATCACACCCCCCGTGATCGCCACATCGGCGGCTCGACCGGGTGCGCCGCTCCCATCGAAGACGGTTCCCCCGCGGATGACGATGTCAGCCGACATCCGGACCCTCCCACTCCGATGATGAGGCCATCAAGCGAGCCGCGGATCCTGCGCCCGAGAATTACCGTGCCTGCGCATCGGAGCGCGCCGCCATGAAGTCCTTGAGCGGGCCGGGCGGGCGGCCGGCGGTCGTTCCGCCATCCACCGGCAGCACGATCCCGGTGATCTGCGCCGCGCGTTCGCTTGCCAGGTACAGGACGGCATTCGCCACGTCCCTCGGCTGCCCCACGCGCTGGAGCGGTTGCATGACACGCACGACCTGAGCGTAGTTCAAGGAAGCATTGATCGCAGTGGGTATGTGAGCCGGCGCAATGCAGTTCACGCGGATCCCGTACTCAGCCAGGTCGACGGCGATCGATTTGCTGAAGTGGATGACGGCGGCCTTCGCCGCGCGATAGACCGTCAATCCCGATCCGGCATTGATTCCACCGATCGACGTGGTGTTGATGATCACACCACCGCCGTTCTTCGACATGTGTCGAGCGGCGCGCTGGCTGCCGATCATGACGCCGAAGAGGTTCACGGTCATCACCCGCCGGAAGTCCGTGAGATCGTCATCGAGGAAGCGCCGGAACGAGCTGGCGATTCCGGCGTTGTTGAACATGACGTGAAGCCCGCCGAACCGCGCCACGGCGAAATCGACGAGCTCCTGGACCTCGTCCGCATTGGCGACATCGGTCCGTTTGAAGGCGGCCGCGGCCCCGAGCCTCGCCGCCAGTTCCTCGCCGCGCGCCGCGTCCACGTCGGCGATGACGACCTCGGCGCCTTCCTCCACGAAGAGCTCGACCGTCGCCCGGCCGATGCCGTTCGCGCCGCCGGTGACGATCGCGACTCTTCCTGACAGTTCCTGACCCATTCGTCAGCTGGCCCGTTCGACCGCCTTGAACGGTTCGACTCCCTTGATCCCTTCGACCCCGTACAGAGTCGTGCGATGCATCAACCGCCCGGAATCCGGATCGTATGGGATGACCCGATGCATGACGCCGCAGTTGTCCCACATGAGGAGATCGCCGACCGTCCATTCGTGCCGGTAGACGTTCTCGCGGCGCGTCGCGTGGGAGTTCAGCTTGTCGAGCAGCCCGCGACTCTCGGCTTCGGGCATGCCCACGACGCGGGCCGCCGCGATGCCGAGGACGAGCGACTTCCGTCCCGAGCGGTGATGCCAGACGAGCGGATGCTCCTTCTCGCCCCGTCGTCCCATGCGGTCCCGTTGCGCTTCCACCTTGCGCCAGGCCACCTGCTCCTCCGGGGTCGGGTTCGGATGCGTCGCGCGATACGACGCCTCGAGGCTGTGCACGATGCGAAGCATGTCGTAGTAGTCCTTCTCCGCCTCCGGCAGATCGTCGTAGGCCGCGTACGTGCTGCAGAACTCGGTCTGCCCGCCGGTCGCCGAGAGGCGCCGGCCGGAGAGCAGCGTTGCCTGCGGCGGCGGACCGTCCTCGAAGAGGCCGTCGATGTGCCAGCCGATCGTGTTCTTTATGTATTGGGCCCCCGAAGGGTTCTCCTTGGGGTCGACCGAGATCTTGTACACGGGGTCCCGGGTACCATCCGGGCGTCGGGTCCCGATGGCGACGATCTCGCCGAGGTTGTTGCTGAAGGCGATCTGTTCCTCGTCGTTGAGACCGATCTCGGGGAACACCAGGACCCCGTAGCGCTCGAGCGCCTCGTTGATGTCGTCCGCGTTCGCGGGGTTCAGCACGTCCTCGCGGCCGAGCGTGACCTTCGCGCCGATGCGAGGCGTCAGAGGGACGAAGCGGTCGCTCATGGCTTGCCTCCTTCCGATGGAACCGTCTCGCGAACCACTCCGTGATCAGGTGCCCTCGTCGATCCAGCCGTCCGGGACGGTGTTCACGCCGTGGCGTGCGAAGATCGCGTCGATCTCGCGGAGGTCCGCCTCGCTGATCGACCAGCCGAGCGCGCCGACGTTGTCCTCGACCTCGGCGACGGTGCGGCAGCCGACGAGCGCCGTGTTGACGACCGGGTTCGAGGTCGCCCAGCGGAGCGCGAGCTGCGGCAAGCTCCGGCCGTAGCGCGCCGCGACGCCCTTCAGCTCCTCCACCGCGCGCACGTTCCGCGGGAAGTACTCGGGGCCGAAGAGCGTCTGGAAGGCCGTGATCGATCCGAGGTTGCCCCGCCGGGCGCGCCAATCATCCGAGCCGGACCCGAAGTCGACGTTCTCGGTTAACGTACCCGTCAAGAGGCCGTAGGCGAGCGACCCGTACGTCATGACGCCGATCCCCTGGTCCCGGCAATAGGGGAAGACGTCGCGCTGCATCCGGCGGTCGAACAGGTTCCAGCCGTACTGAACGACGTCCACGCGCCGCACGCGCATGCACGCCTCGATCTCCTCGCGCTTGAAGTTGGAGACCCCGACGAAGCGGACCTTCCCCTGCCGGACGAGATCCTCGAGGGCCCGCATCGTCTCCTCGAACGGGGTGCGGCGGTCCGGCCAGTGGATGAGATAGACGTCGATGGTATCGGTGCCGAGGTTCTTCAGGCTGTTCTCGACCGACGCCATGACGCGCTCGCGGCTCGAGTCGCGCATGTTCGGCTTGTCCCGGTATCCGATGCCGAACTTGGTCACGAGGATCACGTCCCGGCGGCGCCGGCCGAGCGCCTTCGCGAGCGCGCGCTCTGAGGCACCCAGGCCGTACCCCTCGGCGGTGTCGAAGCAGTTGATGCCAAGGTCGATGGCGCGCCCGATGGCGCGGGTGAACTCCACCTCCTCGACCTGCCCGTAGCCGCCGCCGATCTCCCAGCAGCCGAAGCCGATCGCCGGGACCTGCAAACCCGTCTGTCCGAACCGCCGATGATCCATCATGTCCGCCCTCGTCCCTCCGATAGCATGGACCGATCAGCAATGTCTAGCATCGATCTCGATTTGGTATAATGACGTTCTCGTGATGGACCCGAGACGTACCCGACCTGACCCTCGCGGGTTGTCGGTTGAGTCTCACGCCCTCATCGCGTGGGCTTCCCGTGTTCCGGTCAATCTCCCTGTCATGCATGCCGTCGCCACTACCCACACCGGGTAGTCTGCATTAACGCGGGACTTGTCATAGTTAGCGGGCACGTGTTGAGCGCGCATTCAGCAGCCCGACGCTCGCAGTTCTGTCTCACACACCGGCAGCCAGTATGACATGTCCATCGCGCGCAGGAGGTCGGCGGCAATTGACAGCTCGGCGCGCGCCTCGGCGCGGCGTCCGGCGCGGCGATAGCACCGGCCCAGCCCCAGGTGGCACTGGGCACGCAGCGGCGACATTCCGAGTTCGGCAGCCAACGTGGTGGCATTCCGATAGGCGGCCTCGGCACCGTCGACGTCTAGCGGCTCTGCATGCGCAGCAATCTCGCCTCGCTGCCGCAAGGCCCACGCTTGGTAGCCGCGCTCCTGCCGTTTGACCGCCAGTTCGAGCGCGCGATTGACGATGACGCTCGCATCCGCACTCCGTCCCGCCAGCAGATAGCTTTCCCCGAGGTAGACCATAGGCAGCGCCCCGACGTGCAGGCTACGGGACAAGCACGCCACGGCGTCCTCCAGCAGCGGCACGGCCTCCGTGAGGCGGCCGGTCAACGCGTACGCA
>DATJZY010000109.1 GCA_035577985.1 Candidatus Eisenbacteria bacterium | reverse complement strand
TGTGTAGCGTCGCCGCATGACCGTCTCGCCCGACTACGACGTCATCGTGGTGGGCGCGGGCCACAACGGCCTCGCCGCCACCGCGCTGCTGGCGTCCCGCGGGTTCCGTGTCCTCTGCCTCGAGAAGAACGCCTACGTCGGCGGCATGGCCGGCACGCGCGAGATCCTGGCCGGATGCCGGAACGACGTGGGCGCGAGCCTGCTCTTTCCGCTCGCCAAGGGCGTCGCCGAGGAGCTCGAGCTCGGGCGCTACGGCGTCGAGCTGATCGACCTGCCGATCATGGCGTCGAACCTGAACTCCACGTCCTCGCCGCCGGCCATCTTCTACTCGAACCCGCTCCGCATGGCCGGCTACGTCCTGCGGCACTTCGGCGTGCGGGCGATGATCGGCTTCGTGCGCCTCATGGCGTTCTGCAGCTACCCGGCGAGCCTCATGCACCGCTTCACGCCGCGGAGCATTCCGCCGACGCTGGGCGAGCTGCTCGAGAAGGCCCCGAACGAGCGCAAGCGCAAGCAGATCGAGCTCGCCTTCACCGGCAGCGCGATGGACCTGGTCGACCGCTTCCTGCCCGACCGCAAGCGGCACCGGACGCTCCGCGCGCTGGTCGCCTTCGCGGCGGTGCAGTCGACGTACAAGGGGCCGTTCACGCCGGGGAGCGCGCTCTGCCTCGTCTACACGTTCGCGCAGAACGAGGGCGGCGGGCTCATGCGCCGCGTGAAGGGCGGCATGGGAGTCCTCTCTGAAGCGCTCTGTCGCTCGATCGCCGACAAGGGCGGGGAGGTCCGCACGAAGACGCCCGTCCGCTCCATTCTGGTCGAGAACGGGAGCGCGATCGGCGTCGAGCTGCGCGACGGCACGCGGCTCACCGCCCGCGCCGTGGTCTCGAACCTGGACAAGCCGGCGACCTTCTTCGGGCTGGTCGGCCGCGAGCACCTCGACGCCGGAACGGCCGAGCGCATCGGGGCCATCGAGCAGCGCGGCGCGTACATGCACCTCCTCTTCAAGCTCCGTCGGCTGCCCAGCTACGGGCCGCCCTTCGAGCACCTGAACGCCGATCCGCGCACGCGCTTCAACACGACGCTGGTGCCCGATCCCGAGCTGCAGCAGGCGAGCTACGAGGCGTGCCGTCGCGGCGAGCTCCCCGAGCACCCGGCGGTCGGCATGCAGATCCCCACCGTCATGGACCCGAGCCTCGCGCCCGCGGGCTTCCACATCGCGACGACCTACGGCTTCTTCTTCCCGTGCGAGGCGCCGCGCGAGGAGCGCGGTCGCCTGCGCGACGAGATGGCCGAGCGCATCATCGATCGGCTCTCGGAGTTCCTGCCCGACCTGCGCGACTGCATCGTCGAGCGTGCCGTCTTCTCGTCGGATCACTTCGCCGCCATGCAGGGCGCGACGAACGGCGACTTCACGCACGGTCTCATCCACCCCGAGCAGATGATCGGCGGGCGCCTGCTGGTGCCCGGATCGGCGCACGCGACGCCGATCGCGAACCTCTATCTCTGCGGCGCCTCGTGCCACCCCGGCCCGGGCGTGACGTTCCTGCCAGGGTACGGGGCCGCGTACGAGGTCGCCGAAGCGCTCGGCGCCGCCACGCGATCGCCCGCGCGAAGCGCCGCGTAGGGTCGCGGCGCGCCGGGCGTCGGGACGATGAGCGCCGTGAGCCAGGCCGTCGCCGCGTTGCCCGCCCGGACCGAGGTCCGTCCGCATCCCTGGGTGCGCGGGCTCGCGTGGGACGCCGCGTGGATGCTCCCGGCGCTCTGGCTGGCGCCGCTCGTCCTGCTCCTCTCGCGAGGGAGCGAGGATCCGCACCCGCCGTCGCTCGACGTTTTCTACTGCGGGCTCACGGCGCTGTTCTGGCTCGGGCATCGCGTCGGGTCGACGTGGCTCGCCTACTGCACGACGGCCTATCGTCCGCTGCTCCGAGCCGAGCCGGTGCGGTTCCTGGTGATCCCGTGCGTGATCGCCATCGGCTGCTTCGCCATCCTGCTGCCCGACGACGGGGCGCTGCCCTGGTCGCGCGCCGAGCGGGTGACCGTCCTCGCCATCGTCGACTACCTGCTCGTCACGTATCACTTCGCCGCCCAGCACTTCGGCGTGTTGAGCGTCTATCGCGCGCGGGCGGGCCGCAGGGGCGGCCTCCGGCGCCTGGATCGCGTCTACGCCCTCGTCATCGGCGGCGTGTTCGTGTTCGCGGCCGAGGTCGTGGCGGGGACCGTCTGCTTCATCGACGTCTGGGTCGATCCCTGGCTCGATCCCGACCGGGTCGCCGCCGCCGCCGGGACGATCGCCGACGTCGCGACCATCATCGTCTGCGCGAGCACGATGGGGATGTTGCTGGTCGAGGCGCGCGCGGCCCGTCCGTCCCTTCCGCGCGCGCTCTACCTCGCCGGCCTGGGGGTGATGGTGGTCGTGGCGTTCCAGGTGCGCGTCCCCTTCGTGTTCGTCGTGCTGTGGACGGCGCAGCACTGGATCGTGTCCGTCGGCCTGACGACGCTCGTCGCCGAAGCCGAGCCGGATCCCGTCCGCTCGCGATGGCGCCGTGCGCTGCACGCGATCAACCGACGGCCATGGGCGCTGGCTCTCGCGCTCGCCGCGCTGTCCGTGCTGCTGCTCCCGGTGATGGAGGTCGAGGCGGTCGACGACGCGGGGCCGTTCTACGCCGAGCGCATCTTCGGCGCGTTCGCCGCGGCGCTGCGGACCTCGTCGTGGGTGCCGGCGCTCGTGGCGCTCGGATTCACGACGGGCTTCTGGCACTACTGGCTCGACCGCGCCGTCTTCCGCTTCTCCGATCCGCGCGTACGCGGAGCTGCCCGCGGCCTCGTGGCGTCACGGGGGCGGGGCGCCGCGTAGGCGTGTCATTGGGCCGCCGGCCGCGCCGGTGGCAGTCGCCAGATCGCAAGGCGTATCCGCGGCGGCCCGACCTGCGCTGCCGGAACGTACCGTGACCGCACCCAACGTGCGATCTCGACGCCGTCCGCGATACCCCATCGACCCCGCCCGTACTCGGATTGTCGTTCCTCGGAGGTGACGATCACGCTCGGCGGATCGCGCTCGAGCGCCTGCACGTACGCGCGCTCGGCCGCCGCGTCGGGAATGACCGCGACGAGGCTCGTTTCGTACAGGCGGTTGCCGTGGCCGGAAAGGAACTCGAGGGAGGTGCCGCGCGGGATTGCGAGGAGGGTGGCGTCGGGCGGCGCCTCGCGCTCGAGCCACGCGAGCGCCTCGCGATACGCCGTCGCGCGGGGGTTCGCCGACAACACCACCAGCGTCCCGCGGCTCGTCTCGACGGGCACGTCGCGGGCTGCCCAGGCCTGATAGCGCAAGGCGCCGACTGCAATCGTCCAGATCGCGACGACGGTCGCCACGGCGGCACGGCAGGCGTCGCGGTTCGCGCCGAGGCGCGCCAGCAGGCGAGGCAGCTCGTCCATCGATGCGTGACCGAGAAGGACGATCCCGACCGGCAGGTAGAAGTTGGCATACTGGCAAGGCACGAGGGCCGCCGGCACGCGCGCGAGAAGGACGAAGCCCGTCGCCGCGACGAGTAGGCGGCGGACACGCGCGGGTGGCGCGGGCCTCGCTCGGCGGATCGCGACGGCGTCGCACACGACGACCGCGAGAAGCACGAGCGGGAGGACGTCGTAGCGCCGGAGCGTCAAGGCCACGGCCCGCACCATGAGTAGGGTTTGCGGGACGTCGAACATGGGCCGGGGTAGCGCGTGCACGGCGCGCCACCACGCCCACGTCGCGGCGATCACCGCGACGACGATGCCGGCCAGGCGTGCCCCGACCCGCAGCCGCGCGGCGGCGATCCCGGCGACGGCGGCGATCGCGAGGAGCGGAGCGTAGACGATCGCGCCGCCCGCCCAGGTCGCGAGGATGGTCGTGGCGGCCTCCGTCCAGGTGTATCCGGGACGAAGGCCGGCGATGTACGCCAGGATCGTGTGTCCCGTCTGGAAATACTCGGGCGCGAAGAGACCCCGGTGCAGCACCGTTCCAAGCGGGACGGCGAGCGACAGGAGGGCACCCGCCCGCCGCGACGGCGATCGCGCCGCCGCCGACGAGGGCGACGAGACGACCCGCACCGTCTCGCGTCCTCGGGAGGAGGCACGACGTCAGGACGCCGACCCCGACGGCCACGGAGCCGAATTCCGGCTTGGTGAGGAGCGCGAGGCCGATCGCGCCACCGGTCGCGATCGCCGTCTTCGGGCCGCCGCCGCCCAGGAGCCAGAGCGATCCCAGGAGCGCTGCCAGCAGGAAGAAGAGCCCGTGCAGCGCCGGATACGCGTAGGGGAAGACGTAGCTGAACGTGCCCGGCTCGCCCGGAAAGACCATGAGGTCGACGACGGCGAGCGCGGTCGTGAGCGTTGCGACCCCGGGCATCGTCAGCATGCGCGCGATGCCGTAGAGCAGGACGACGACGCCGATCGTCGTGCCGATGCCGCTCGCGTAGAGGACGCCGAGGTGCGGGCGCCAGAGGTGGTAGCCGATCGCGTGGAGGTACGGCGAGAAGGGACCGTACGGATAGCGCACGTCGCGGTACAGGACGTCGCCCTGGACGAGCCGCAGCGGGACGAACATTTCGCGCCCGTAGTCGACGTCGAAATCGCCCCATCGCTGCCACGAGGAAACGAGGAAGAGACCGAAGAGGAGGACGAGCCCCACGGCGGGCCCAACGTCGCGTCGCTGCACGCGAGCGCAATGAATCGTGTTCGCACGCCGGGGGTCAATGGGGACGGTGCGCGCTCTCCCACGGCCCGTTGAGCCGGCGAAGGCGAGAGTGGTATCGCCTTCGGCCACGGGGACATGCCGCGCGGACGATGCAGGCGACGTCGCTCGGGCGGTGGTGGGCCGGGCGCTCGCCGGCGGGCGTGGCTGGCGGCGGCGCTGGTCGCGAGCGGTATCGTCTTCGGCGGGTGCGGGCACGACGCGCCGACGATCGTGTGCATCGGCGACAGCATCACCGAGGGCGTGACGCGGGTCGGATCGACGGACGACGCGGGCGGCTATCCGGGGCGGCTTCAGACACGTCTCGGAGCGAGCGCCCGCGTCGTCAATCGCGGCGTCGGCGGTGCGTCGACGCGGCTCTGGCTCCTCGACTCCCGGGAGGCCGCGGCCGAGGACGACTGGTGGAAGCGATTTCGCGAGCGCTGGGGTACGGCCCCGCTGCCACCCCCCGGCCGCTCGCTGCTCCGGGCGACGCTCGAGCGAGATCGCCCCGACGTCGTCGTCGTGCTGCTCGGCGTGAACGACGTCTACTACGAGCGGACCGACCCGGCGCCGCCCGAAGTCGTCGCGCGCACCGTCGCCCGGCTCGCGACCATCGTGTCGGAGGCGCGGGCGACGGGTGCGACCGTGCTGCTCGGGACGGCGCTTCCGAACCACCGCGATCCACCCGCGCGCGTGGCCGCGTTGAACGCGGCCGTCGGCACGCTCGCTCCCGACCACCTGCCGACCGGCGAGCGCTTCGGCGAGCGCGACTGGCCGCGCCTGCTCGCCGACGACGTCCACCCGAACGGCGACGGCTATCAGGTGCTCGCGGACGTGCTCGCCGAGGAGCTCGTCCGCCGCGGGCTGGTGCGCCAGTAGCGCGCGTCGGCGTGGCGCCGCGACTGCGGGTGCCGGCGCGAACCCGGGTAGCTCAAACGGAGGGACCTGAGGGTCGTGGGTCGCACCTACGACTTTGGTCGGGCTCGACGCTCTCCCTCCGTTCGTCGTAAGACCGACCCGACTCGACGAGCGCAGCGACGCGGCATCACGATGCCGCGCTATCCATGAACGGGGAGGGTCGAAACATGCGATCGCTGTATGCCGCAACGTTGACGGTCGTGCTGATCGGCCTCCTCGCACCTCGCGGCTTCGCGCAGTGCACGAGTTCGAAGTGCTCCGATACCGAGGCGATCGAACAAGCGCGCAGCATCATCCAGGAGACGTGCGGCTGCACGCGAGAGGGCCAGACGCACAAGAAGTACAAGAAGTGCGTGCAGGGCGCGCTCAAGCTGGCCAACGTCACGGCCCTCATCCCGGACAAGGCATGCCGCAGGCTCGTCGGGAAGTGCGAGGGCGCATCCACCTGCGGCAAGCCCGGCGCCGTCGTGTGCTGCGTCCTCAAGAAGAACGGCAACGTGAAGGCGTCGGTCGTCGGATCGGCCGAGAAGTGCACCAAGGGGAGCGCCTGCGGCGCCATGGTGGGATTGTTCAGCACGTTCGACGCCTGCGCCGACGACGGCACGTGTGCCACGCCGCCCGAAACCACCACCACCTCGACCACCACGATCGCGTCGACGACCACGTCGACGACGACCTCCACGTCCACCTCCACGTCGACGTCGACCACGTCGTCCACGACGACGACGTCCAGTACCTCCACGTCCACCACCACGTCGACGTCCACCACCGCGGCGCCGACCACGACGACGACGTCGACTACTGCCACGCCAACCACCGCGGCCCCCACCACGACGACGTCGTCCACGTCCAGCACGGCAGCGCCGACCACCTCGACCGTCAGCTCATCGACGACCACCACGACGACGACGTCCACCACCGCGGCGCCGACGACGTCGACGTCGTCGACCACCACGTCCTCGTCCAGCACATCCGCGGCCCCGACCAGCACGTCGACGTCCACCACCGCGGCGCCCACCACGACGAGCTCGTCCACGACGCCTACGACGACCACGGCCGCGCCGACCACGACGACGTCGACCAGCTCGACGACCTCCACCTCGACGACGACCAGCTCGTCGACGAGCAGCTCGTCGTCGACGAGCTCGACGTCCACCAGCTCGTCGACGACCTCCACGTTGGGCGGCGACATGGGTACGACGACGACGACGCTCATCTCGATGTGCTTCGGCCCCGGTCCGTGCAGCGAGTTCTGTCCCGGTCACAGCGACTGCCGTCCCCACGTGACACCGCCGCCGGACAACGTGTGCGTCGACACGGACATGTGCACCCCGATGGCCTGCACCGACGACGCCTCGTGCGGCTCGCCGGGTCTGGTCTGCGCTCTGATCGGCACCGGGCCCGACACCCAGTGCTGCAAGCAATGCCGCACCCAGTGAGGACCTGCGCCCGATCGAACGAGCTGCTCGGCGAGTCGGCTCGATCGAGCCGCGCGCGGGATCGCGGAGGGTCACCTCACGATGCGCCGGCGCGCAGCGCCCCGATCTCGTCCCCGAGCGCGCTCGCCTGCGCGACGAGTCCCGCGAGCGTGCCCGCATCGAGCGTGCGGCGCAGCTTCCGCGCGGCGAGCTGACGTCGCACGCGACCCATGCGCGCCGCCGCCTGCTTCAGCTTGCGGCGGAGCTTCCGCCCGGTGAGGCCGCCGGTGGCGGCGAGACGGTCGTCGGCGCCCGTGAGGGCCGACACGAGCCGCCGTCGCGAGGCGCCGTCGGGAAGCGCCGCCTCCACCGCCGCGCGGAGCAGGGCGATGCGGCAGCGCGCACCGTCGATCGAGGGCGCCGCGGCGCATCCGCCCGGTGGTGGTGGAGGTGGAGGATTCACCTCGGTGAGCAGGACGCGCGCGACGAGCCCGCGCGGCGTGCCGCTGGGCGGCGGGCCGTTCGAGATGCCTGCGACGATCACCGACGCACCGTCCGGCGCCAACGCGAGCGAGAGCGGGAACGACTCGTCCTCGGGAAGCACGGAGGCGATGCCCCCTGTGCCGAAGCTCGGGTCGAGGTCGCCGTTCTCGAGAAGGCGCATGAGGAAGCCCTCGGTGTGACCGTTCGTGCCGTCGTTGTTGGAACCGGCGACGACGATGCGGCGATCGGCTTGCACGACCACGCCGGCCGCGCCCGAGCTGAAGTGTTTTCCGGTCGGCGCCGTCTGGATCCGTCGGGTGCCGCCCGTGCCGAACGTGGGGTCCAGGACCCCGGCCGGCGTGAAGCGCGTGAGGGCCACCGCGGGGCGGCCGTCGCTGTCGCCCGCGCCCCCGGCGACGTAGATCTCGTCGTCGGGCCCGACGGCGACGGTGCCCCCGCCCGAGTCGCGCGTCATGGGCGTGGGGTCGGCCGTCTGCAGGCGGACGAAGCCCGCGCCGCCCGCGAAGCTCGAATCCAGCTGGCCCGCGGCGGTGAGCCGCAGGAGGAGGAGCTCCGAGCGGCCGACGGCGTCCATCGTCGCGCCGCTCACGAGCAGTCCCGACGAGGTCGGAAGGATGCCGGCGCCGTACGTTCTCATGGGCGTCGATTCCGACAACGACACGACGTACGCGCCCGGCTGGTTGCCGAAGCTCGCGACCGGGATGCCGTCCGCACCGATCGCGACGACGAAGAGATCGACGGTCGTCGAATCGACCTGAAGGGCGCCCGCGGTGTATGACCGCCCATCGGGGCCCACCGCGCTCCCGTTGGGGAAGGTCTCCTGCGGCGCAGGTCCGGCCGGCTGGACGCGCACGCTGCCGCCGCTGCCGAAGCCGAGGTCGAGGTTGCCGTTCGCGTCGGTCGCGAGCGCGACCGCCGCGGTCCGCGCGTCGGTGGCGGATGCCTGCCCGGCGACGATCCAGCCGGGAACGCCCGAGCGTGGCCCGATCGCCTGCCCGGTCGACCCCGGCGTCGCGCTGAGCCCCACCTGGTGGATGGCGACGCCGCCGGTGGCGAACGTGCCGTCGATGACGCCGTCGGCGCCGAAGCGCGCGAGGAAGACGGCGGCGCGGCCGTTCTCGTCGCTCGTGTAGCCCGTCACCATCAGCCGCCCCGCGGCATCGAACACGACGCCGCGCGCAAGGGTGACCCGCGGCACCGTCAGCGCGAGGTCGAGCAGCAACGGCGCGCCGCCGTTGAACGTCGGATCGTAGGCTCCGGGGAGCGCAGCGACGCCCGCCGTCGCCGTGGCGACGAGGAGCGCGCACGCGAGCAGTGTCGTGCAACGAACGGTACCCATCACCGTGCGGTAGCGCAGTCGCGGCGCCGCGCGCAACGGCATCCGGGGCCGAGGCACTCCGTACCCCCCGGGGAAGCCATCCCTCGACTCCGACCGGCGAAGCGTCCTGGACCCCGGCCGGTCGCGAATGTATGTCACCCGCGCGGGTTGGAGACATCGATGAGGAAAAGATGATGGGACGGCTGCTCGGTGCGTTGCTCTGGTTCGTGGCTGCTCTCGTGGCGCCGGCGGACTCGGCATCGCGGAAGGAATGCAAGGCGTCGGCCTGCAAGCCGCAGATCACCGCGTGCAAGCAGGACTGCTCGTCGCTCACGCGCAAGAAACGGGCGCGCTGCCGCAACAAGTGCAAGGGAAGGATCACGAAGGCGTGTCGCGGAGGCGACCAGGTCTGCGGCGACGACGGGGGCGGTGGGCCGAATGGACCCGGTGGCCCTGGCGCGGGACAGTGCACCGCCTACACGTCGGACTGTCCGGCCGCGAGCATCATCGACGCGACCCTCGCGACCCCTGCGATCTGCGACCTCAACTTCCCGTCGCTCCCCGCGTGCACGGCGAGCTTCCAGACCCAGCTCGAGCTCACGACGCCCGTGAAGACGACCGAAGGGGCGTGCTGCGTGATCGACACCTGCGCGGGAGCGACCGCGTTCGGCGTCTACAATCTCTTGGGCGCGTCCGGTCTGCCGGATCCGCCGATCACCGCGCCGGTGCTCGCAACCCTCGACTATCAGTCCTCGTACTTCGAGCGGCCGCCCGGGAACGTGTCCGACCCGGGGCAGTGGCAGTTCACCACCGGCTCGGGCGCCACCGTCGGGTGCATGGTGAACGTGCCGAACCTGCTCGGGGGCGCGGGGTTCCGCTACAACTACAGCTCGAGCGACATCGCGGCACCGTATGCGACGCGCCCGTCGACGCTGCCGCAGGCGAGCTGGCTCACGCCGTGGGCGCTCTCCGCCGACCAGACGGCGGTTTCGATGACGAGCTCGCAGGCCGCGCCGGTCGACATCGTCCGCCCCGGCGGCGGGAAGCCCCACATGTGGGACCTGGATCCGCTGCTTTTCATCACGCAGCGCAACCCGCCCGTCGAGGTGCTGAGCGAGAGCTTCAGCGTCGACAAGGTGTGCCGGGACGAGATCATCGTCTCGGCGTCGGGGACGTTCCGGCGGATGGATGGGACGGAGTGCTCCGTCACGATCTACGCCCGCGCCTCCACCCACTGCGACACGACCGACCAGTGCCTCAGCCCGCAGCAGTGCGTCGATGGCCGGTGCCAGGACGTCGGGCTCGGGTTCGACCAGATCGGGCGGTAGGCGTCGATCGCCCGCCGGTGCATCACCAGCTCCCGCCGCCTCCGCCGCCGCTTCCGCCGCCGCTCGAGCCGCCGCTGAAGCCGCTCGAACCCGAGCTGGACGGCCGGGAGGCGAGGGCGCGCCCCATGCTGTCGAGCGAGTGCCCCACTCGATCGACGAGGTCGGAGGGCTGGAGGGCGCCGTTGCTCGACGAGCCCGCGTACCATGACGGCGGCACGGCATAGATGCCGGCGAAGGCCCGCGCCCATCGATCGCCCACGCCGAGCACCATGGCGAATGGCAGGATCTTCTCGAACGTCCCCGCGGTCCGGCCACCGAGCCGCTCGAGACGATCGGCCTCCACCCGCGCGATGAACTCGCGCAGTCCCACGATCTGCTCGTAGATCTCGCGTCCCTTGCGGGTTCGGCGGGGCATGACGCGGCCCATGAGCGCGATCACGAGTCCCGACACCAGGAGCGACGCGGCCGCGATCGGTCCGAACCGCGCGAAGGCGAGGAACCCGCCGAACGCGACGGCCATTCCGGCCGTGCGGAAGGCGAGCCGCTCGCGGTCGGGATCGAACGTGAACAGGCCCCTCTCGCGCGACAGCGTGGCGTAGAGCACTCGCTGGATCGGGCCCAGGTGCGCGTAGAACTTCTCGCGCAGGTCCGAGACGAGAACGCTCGTCGCGCCGTGCTCGAAGAGGCCGGCGACGAGCTTCGCCTCGTGCGGCTCGAGGCGCTGCCCCTGCGGATCCGGCAGGCGGGTCAGCCGGTGGTCCTTGCCCGAGAAGAAGAGCATGCGCCCGGTCTCGACCTCCTCGATACGAAGCCAACCGCGGATCGCCAGGTCGAGAATGGTGGCGGTGACGTCCTTCAGGTCGGCGCGCTCGTCGAAGAGCGTTCCCACCTCGGCCGGCGTGAGGCCGGCCGGCGGCTCGTATTGCACCGCGACCGCCTGGCCGATCCCGACGTCGCGACCGAAGCGCCGCCAGGTGACGCCCATCGTGGTCAGCACCAGCACCGGCAGCAGCGTCCAGGCCACGCCCGAATCGCGGACGGCGTCGAGCGACTCCTGCGCGGCCGTCGGCCGCGCGATCGTGCCCGCCGGCATGCCGACGACGAGCGTCAGACCCTCCTGTGGGCCGAGCCGGCCGCGCGCGACGACGTCGGCGCGGCCGCCGGCGGGCCGCGCGTCGCACGCCTGCTCGCGCGATCCCTTCGGTCCGGTGAAGCACGCGAGCCGCAACGCCGCGTCGCCGACCGGCGGTACCCTCACGTGCGCCGCCGCGTGCTCGATCGGGATCTGCCACTCGGTTCCGGTCGCGTTCCAGTAGAGCTCGTCGTGATCGTCGAAGAAGCGAACCGTCCGCGTGACCCGATACCGGATGCCGTACTCCTGGACCCCGCCGACCAACCGATTCGGGTCGCCGATGCGCAGGCGGGCGTAGCCGCCCGAATCGGTTTCGATCATCGGCAACGCCGCGCCCGCGCCGTCGGTGACCGGACCCGCGACGAAGCCGATCGTGCGCGACGATGCGCCGAGCGGGTCCTGCGCGAGCGGAATCTCCCGGAAGATGCCGTGCTTCTGTGCACCCTCGAAATCCCACCGGATGCGCTCCTCGACCGCCATCGTGCCGTCGGACGCAACGTCGAGGGAGACGTCGAAGTCGACGATGCGCTCGGCGTGCGCCGGCCACGCGAAGGCGAGCGCGGCGAGGACGAGCCGGCGAACGCGGCGACCCGCCATCGCGCTACGTCGCGAAGCTGACACGCGGGGCGCTGCGCTCGGTCTCGCTGCCGAGCTCGAAGTAGTCGCGGCGCGCGATCCCGAAGCTGCCGGCGACGAGGTTGCCGGGGAACGTCTCGATCGCCGTGTGCAGATCGCGCACGACGGCGTTGTAGTAGCGGCGTGCGTTCTGGATGGCGTCCTCGAGGCGCGCCAGCTCGGCCTGGAGCTCCAGGAATCCCTGGCTGGCGCGCAGGTCGGGATACCGTTCGGCGACGGCGAACAGGCTCCGGAGCGAGGTGGTGAGCGCGGCCTCGGCCTGCGCCTTGTCGGCCGGGGCGGACGCCTGCATCGCGGCGCCGCGGGCGCGCGTCACTTCCTCGAAGGTCGTGCGCTCGTGGGCCGCGTAGCCCTTGACCGTCTCGATCAGGTTTGGGACGAGCTCCCACCGGCGCTTCAGCTGCACGTCGATGTCGCTCCAGGCCGACTCGGCGGCGTTCCGCAGCCGGATGAACCGGTTGTAGAGCGTGACGAGCAGTGCCGTCACGCCGACCAGCACGACCACCGTCAACACCATCCCACCACCCTCCGTCATCGAGCGTGTCGCTACAGCACGAAAGCACGACCGCCGGCACAGTCTCAAGCGGGCGACGGCCTCCCCGGGGGCCTTGACCTCGAAGGGCGAACTGGCCGATGAGGACGCTCTCGATTCGTCCCATGGAGGGGTCATGACGAAGCGATCCATGCTGGCGGTTCTGGCGCTGCTCGCAGTGGCGACATCGGTCACGGCGCAGCCCCCGCCGATGACGGAGAAGGGCTGCTGCTGCGTCGTCGAAGGCGTCGCCTGGCGCTGTGGCGAGAAGACGCAGGCGGATTGTCTCGCCACCCAGCCGAAGGCCCCGACGTTCCCGAAGATCAAGGACTGGAAGAAGATGTGGGACGACTACGTCGGCGCGTCCTGGACGCAGGCCACCAGGCCTTCGTACGGCGGCTGGATCGCCGAATCATGCGGAGCCGACATCAATCCGAAGACCGGCGAGCCGCGGGGCGCGCCCACGGGCTGCTGCTGCATGCCGAAGCTGAAGCCCGTCGGCGACGATCGCTTCGAATGCAAGCCCGGCATGACGAACTTCGACTGCAAGGCCGAGTGCTCGATGTTCGCGGACGGCCGCCTGCCGTCGGGCTGCAAGTGGAACGAAGGCGCCTGTCCCAAGTGATGAGGGGCATCGGATCGACAACCTACAAGGAGGTGAGCCATGCAAACGGGTCGAGTCGTGGGTCTGATCGCCGCCGGCATGATGCTCGGTGGTCTCGCCGCCGCGAATCCAGCGAGCGCCACGAGCAAGCAGGTCGACCAGATCACCTGCGAGGAGTTCCTGGCCTTGAACGAGAGCGACCGGAACAAGATCGCCTTCTGGGTCGACGGCTATCAGGCCGCCAAGGGCGAGGCCGCGGTCGGTACGGTCGCCTTCGACAAGTTCGGTCAGCCGATCGGCGCGCTGGTCGACGACTGCAAGAAGACGCCCAAAGAGACGCTCTGGCAGAAGCTCAAGAGCTACCTCTAGAGGACAACCGCGCGGGGCCCGCCGGGCAGGGCGGGTCCCGCCATTTCTCGCTGCCGTCCCGCGCGGCGCGGCGCCCGCTACTCGGTTCCGTGATCGAGGAGAGTCCAGCCGGCGGCGCGCATGCACTTGACGAAGTCGGCGTCGACCGCGGCCGGGCGCTCCGGCGTGCCCAACGTGTCGGCCGCCGTCTGGACCTTGCAGCTTCGTCGGGCCTCGACGAGCGGCGTCGCGACGTCGGATGCCTTCTGCCATTCCAGGTGGGAGGACGGGTGCGATCTGGCGGCGCTGCACGCGCCGAGCGTCGCCGTCAGCAGGAGGAGCGGCCATACCGGGGCGTTCGTCACGGCGGCTCTTATCGGGCAACGCTGCGCCGGACGCAAGATTGCCACATCGCCCGGGGTCTTCCGGGACGGCCCGAGCCGTCCCCGCAAGATGTTGCGCGCACCAGATCCCCGAAGCCCGGTGATCGTCTCACCCGGGACGCTCGATCCCGCCCACGCCGTCATCGCATGGAACCCGGTGACGACGCCGGCCGGCATCGACGTCGTCGGGTACGAAGTGATCATCGAGCACGACGACTTCCACGTGTTCGACGTGAAGGTGCCGGGCACGACGACGAGCGTCACCGTACCGCCCGAGTTCCTGCAGCCGGCCACGGAGTACGGATTCGAAGTGCTGGCAGTCGACAGGGGTGGCAACCAGACGATCAC
>DATJZY010000108.1 GCA_035577985.1 Candidatus Eisenbacteria bacterium | reverse complement strand
TGGATGTTCGACGGGAAGATGTTGCGCGGGCTCACCGGCACGCCCATGCGCATGATCGACTTCGCGAACAGCGTGTTCGCCGACGCGGAGCCGGAGCCGTTGACGTTGGCGAACTTGACGACGAAGTCGTTGATCGCCTCGCTGGGTTTTGCCATGGAGGTTCTGTTCAGTTCCTGTAGGACGGGTCTTTGTTGTCGATGATGCGTTCGAGCGCGGCGAACTCGAGCTCGCCGAAGCCGACCGCGCCGCGGTCGGTGAGGAATTCGTCGCCCATGCGCGCCGAGGCCGCGCACACTTCGTCCGGCGGCAAGTGCAGCTTCGTGCCGCCCGCCTGTGCGGCGAGCTGGATCTGGCAGGCGCGCTCGAGGCGCCACATCAGGAGGAACGCCTCCTCCACCGTGCGGCCGACGGTCAACAGGCCATGGTTGCGGAGGATGAGCACCGGGTGCTTCCCGAGGCTCGCGACCAGCCGCTCGCGCTCGCCGAGGTTCATCGCCGGCCCCTCGAACTCGTGGTAGCCGACCTTGCCGTAGAAGTTGTGCGAGTACATGTGCACCGGCAGGAGGCCGCACTCCTGCGCCGACACCGCCATGCCGGCGAGCGTGTGGGTGTGGAACACGCACTGCGCGTCGTCGCGCGCCATGTGCACCGCGCCGTGGATCACGAAGCCGGGCTCGTTCGCCTTGTAGGCGCTCGCCCCGGCGTTCTTGCCCTCCGAGTCGATCTTCACGAGGTTCGACGCGGTGACCTCGTCGAAGCGCAGGCCGTAGGGATTGATCAGGAAGTGGTGCTCCGGCCCGGGGACCCGCAGGCTGATGTGGGTGTAGATCAGCTCCGACCAGCCGAGGTGGTCGGCGATGCGGTAGGCGGCGGCGAGCCGGACGCGCAGTGCACGCTCCGCGCCGGCTTCGGGGGCGAGTTCGACGGCGCGGGCGGTTTTCACTGGCGGGAGTTCCTCGGCGGGTTCACGCTGCCTTCAGCGTGCGCTTGCGTGGATCGCGGCAGGACGGGCCGGCGTGCGTCATGTCGAGCAGGAACTTCTGCATGTCCCAGGCGCCGGTCGGGCAGCGCTCGGCGCAGAGACCGCAGTGCAGGCAGACGTCCTCGTCCTTCACCATCACCCGCATCGTCTTCAGCGCCGCCGAGACGTAGAGCTCCTGCGTCGCGTTCTTCGCCGGCGCACGCAGGCGGGTGCGGAGATCGGCTTCTTCGCCGTCCGGCACGAAGCTGATGCAGTCCATCGGGCAGATGTCGACGCAGGCGTCGCACTCGATGCAGAGCTTGTCGGTGAAGACGGTCTGCACGTCGCAGTTCAGGCAGCGCCGCGCTTCCTTGAGCCCGGTGGCCGGGTCGAAGCCGAGCTCGACCTCGACCTTGATGTTCTTCAGCGTCTGGTTGACGTCGCGCCACGGCACCTTGAAGCGTGCGTCGAGCGTGACGTCGTTGTCGTAGCTCCACTCGTGGATGCCCATCTTCTGCGACATCAGCGTCACGCCTGGCGCCGGGCGCTTGCCCACGTCCTCGTCGTGGCAGTAGCGGTCGATCGAGATCGCGGCGTCGTGGCCGTGCGCGACCGCCCAGATGATGTTCTTCGGCCCGAGCGCCGAGTCGCCGCCGAAGAACACGTTCGGCAGGCTCGACTGGAGCGTGACCGGGTCGAGCTTCGGCATGCCGTGCCGGTCGAACTCGAGCCCGCAGTCGCGCTCGATCCAGGGGAACGCGTTTTCCTGTCCCACGGCGACGAGCACGTCGTCGCACTCGAAGTGCTGCTCCGGCGCGTTGGTGGGGACGAGGGTGCGGCGGCCATTGGCGTCGTAG
This sequence comes from Candidatus Eisenbacteria bacterium, assembly GCA_035577985.1. Classification (NCBI taxonomy): domain Bacteria; phylum Candidatus Eiseniibacteriota; species Candidatus Eiseniibacteriota bacterium. Next base: position 459 of record DATJZY010000108.1, on the reverse strand, counting down.
ATCGCCTGCACTTTCTCGAAGGTCACCCCGGTCAGGTTTCCGTTTGCGTGCGTGAACGCCTTCGGCACGAGGTAGTTGAGGATCGGGATGCCCTCGTGCATCGCGTCCTCCTTCTCCCACGGGCTCGCCTTCATCTCCTCGAACCCGGACCGCACGATCACTTTCACGTCCTCGCCGCCGAGGCGCTTCGACGAGCGGCAGCAGTCCATCGCGGTGTTGCCGCCGCCGAGGACGATCACGCGCTTGCCGATCTTCGTGGTGTGGCCGAACGAGACGCTCGAGAGCCAGTCGATGCCGATGTGGATGTTGGCCGCCGCTTCCTTGCGCCCCGGGATGTCGAGGTCGCGTCCGCGCGGCGCGCCGCAGCCGACGAAGATCGCGTCGTAGCCTTCGCCGAGGAGCTGCTTCATCGAGGAGACGTACGCGCCGCCGCGGAACTCGACGCCGAGGTCGAGCACG
>DATJZY010000107.1 GCA_035577985.1 Candidatus Eisenbacteria bacterium | reverse complement strand
CCGGGCTTCGCCGGCCGCGGTATGCCGGTCGCGCGTACCAGCAGCGCATCATTCTCGTTCCCGACCCAAGACGGAGTCTCGGGTCGGCTTCCTGCGTGCCCCGGGGTCCCCGGCGGACCCGTGAAACGGCTCGCGGGAGGTGGCATCACAGGCCCGGATGGCCCTGCCCGGCAACGGAGGCGCGGAGTGGCTCGAGACCGACGGCCTCGGCGGCTTCGCATCCGGGACGACCAGCGGCATCCGGACGCGCCGCTACCACGCGCTCCTGCTCCCTGCGACGACGCCGCCCGCGGGACGCGTCGTCATGGTGAACGGCCTCGAGGTCTGGGTCGAGACCGCGGCCGGCACGTTCGCGCTGTCCTCGCAGCACTACACGCCCGACGTGACCTGGCCCGACGGCGCGTCGCGCATCGTCGACTTCGCGACCGATCCGTGGCCGCGCTGGACGTACACCCTGGGGGACGGCCTCCGCATCGAGCAGGAATGCTTCGTGCGGCAGGGCGCGCCCATGACGGTGCTCGCCTGGCGCGCGCTCGGCGCCGCGGGCCCGGTGCGCCTGCACGTGCGGCCGCTCGTGTCGGGGCGCGACTACCACGCGCTCCATCACGAGAACCCGGCCTTCCGGTTCGACGCCGAGACCGGGCCGGGCCGCGTCGTCTTCCGTCCGTATCGGGGCCTGCCGCCGGTGGTCGCGATCTCGAGCGGGACGTACACGCACGAGCCCACCTGGTACCGGAACTTCCTCTACGACGAGGAGGCCGCGCGCGGCCTCGATTGCGTCGAGGACCTCGCGTCGCCGGGCACGCTCTCGTTCGACCTCGCCGCGGGCGAGGCCACGCTGGTGCTCACGACCGATCCCGGGGCGACCGTCGACGTCGCGACCCTCCGGTCGGCAGAGCGCAGGCGACGGGCGGCGTTCCCTTCGCGCCTGCACCGTGCCGCCGACGCCTACGTGGTCACGCGCGGCCACGGCAAGACGATCGTCGCCGGGTATCCCTGGTTCACGGACTGGGGGCGCGACACGTTCATCGCGCTGCGCGGGCTCTGTCTCGCGACCGGACGCATCGACGACGCGCGCAGCATCCTGGTCGAGTGGGCGGGGCACGTCTCCGACGGCATGCTGCCGAATCGCTTCCCCGACCACGGGGAAGTGCCCGAGTACAACTCGGTCGACGCCGCGCTCTGGTACGTGGTCGCAGTGCACGACCTCTTCGACGCCGCACGGCGAGCCGGCAAGAAGATCTCGAAGGGAGATCGGGCGACGCTCGAAGGCGCCATCGACGCGATCCTCGCGGGCTACGCGCGCGGCACGCGCCACGGCATCCGCGTCGACGGCGACGGCCTCCTCGCGGCGGGCGTTCCGGGCCTCCAGCTCACGTGGATGGACGCCAAGGTCGGCGACTGGGTGGTCACCCCCCGGATCGGGAAGCCCGTCGAGGTGCAGGCCCTGTGGCTGAACGCGCTCCGCATCGGCGCCGCGCGCTCCGAGCGCTGGGCCGAGCTGCACGCGCGGGGCAAGACGAGCTTCGAGGCGCGATTCTGGAACGAGATCCTCGGCTGCCTGCACGACGTGGTCGATCCGGACCACGTGCCCGGCACCGTCAACGGCGGCTTCCGCCCGAACCAGATCCTCGCGGTCGGCGGCCTACCCTTCCCGATCGTCGAAGGCGAGCGCGCGCGCCGCGTGGTCGACTCCGTCGAGACGCGCCTGTGGGCGTCGATCGGGCTGCGCTCGCTCGCGCCCGGCTCGGCGGCCTACGCGCCGCACTACGAAGGCGGCGTCCGCGAGCGCGACGGCGCGTATCACCAGGGGACGATCTGGCCGTGGCTCCTCGGCGCGTTCGTCGACGCCTGGGTTCGCGTGCGGGGCGGCACGCGCGAAGCGAAGGCGCAGGCGCGAGCCCGCTTCCTCATGCCCGTGCTGGCGCACCTCGACGAAGCCGGTCTCGGGCACGTCTCCGAGATCGTCGACGCCGAGCCGCCGCACACCCCGCGCGGCTGTCCCTTCCAGGCCTGGTCGGTCGGCGAAGCGATCCGGATCGCACACGTCTTCCTGGGAGAGTGACGACGTGGACGCCCGGTGCCAGGGGAAGGCCGCGCAGCGGCCGGCGCCCATCGGCGCGCTTCAGAATCATTGGCCCGAATACCTGATGGAGGCGTGGGGGCTCGGCACGTTCATGGTATCGGCGTGCCTCGTGACGGCGCTCCTCGAGCATCCCGCGTCGCCGATCCACCGCGCGCTCCCCGACGCGACGCTGCGGCGGGTCCTCGTCGGCATCGCCATGGGCGCGACGGCGATCGCGATCGTCCATTCGCCGTGGGGCCGGCGGTCCGGCGCCCACATCAACCCGTCGCTCACGCTGGCGTTCCTGCGGCTCGGCAAGGTGGCGCCGTGGGACGCCGCCTTCTACGTCGTGGCGCAGGTCGCGGGCGGCGCCGGCGGCGTCGCGCTGGCGGCGCTGCTGCTGGGGCCCCGCATCGCCGACCCCGCCGTGAGCTACGCAGTCACCGTTCCCGGCCCCGCGGGAGTACCGGCGGCCTTCGCCGCCGAGCTCGCGATCTCGTTCGGTCTCATGCTGCTGGTCCTCGTGACGTCGAACGACCGCCATCTCGCCCGCTTCACGGGGATCTTCTGCGGCCTCGCCGTCGCCACCTACATCGCGGTCGAAGCGCCGCTCTCCGGCATGAGCATGAACCCGGCCCGTACCTTCGGCTCTGCCGTCGTCGCCGACACCTGGACCGCCTTCTGGCTCTACCTGGTCGCCCCACCGCTCGGCATGCTGCTCGCGGCGGAGCTCTACCGGCGACGCGCGGGCATGGCGCGCATCCTCTGCGCGAAGCTGAACCATCGGGGCCACGAGCGCTGCATCTTCCGCTGCAAGTGGCCGGCCTAGGACAGTGCGGAGCTGCGCCGGATGCCGAGCTTCTGCATCCGGCTCCGCAGCGTGCTCGGCCGCATGTTGAGGACGCGGGCGGCGCCCTGCGGCCCGTCGATGCGCCACGACGTCCGCTGCAGCACCGAGAGGATGTGCTCCCGCTCGACCTCGTGCAGCGCCGCTGGCCCCGACGGCCGAGGCTCGGGCGCCGCGCTCGCCGCCGCGGGTCGTGTCGACGTCGATACGGGCAGCACCTCGGGCCCCACCGTCAGCTCGTGATCGGTCGACAGGATGACGGCGCGCTCGATGACGTTCTCGAGCTCGCGGACGTTCCCGGGCCACGGATACGCCACCAGCCGCTGCATCGTGTCCTGCGACACGCGCGTCACCTTGCGTCCGATCTTGCCCGCGTAGCGCCCGACGAAGTAGTGCACGAGCAGCGGAATGTCCTCGGGGCGATCGCGCAGCGGCGGCAGGCGGATCGGGAAGACGTTCAGCCGGTAGTAGAGGTCCTGGCGGAACTGGCCGGCACGGATCGCCTGCTCGAGGTCGCGGTTGGTAGCGGCGATCACGCGCACGTCGACGCGGATCGTCTTGCTGCCGCCGACGCGCTCGAACTCCTGCTCCTGCAGGACGCGCAGGAGCTTCACCTGCGCCTCGGGCGGCAGGTCACCCACCTCGTCGAGGAAGATGGTGCCGCCGCTCGCCAGCTCGAAGCGGCCGACGCGCTTCTCCGTGGCGCCGGTGAACGCGCCCTTCTCGTGACCGAAGAGCTCGCTCTCGACGAGGCCGCTCGGCAACGCGGCACAGTTCACCTTGATGAGCGGACGGCCGCGCCGCGGGCTGCGGGAGTGGATCGCGCGGGCAATGAGCTCCTTCCCCGTGCCGGTCTCGCCGAGGATCAGGACCGACGAATCGGTGGGCGCGACCAGGTTCACCTTCTCGAGCGCGATCGCGAGCGTGCGGCCCTGCCCTATGATCTCCTCGAAGTTGTGGGCGGACTTGATCTCCTCCTGCAGGTACAGGTTCTGGCGGTTGAGCTCGCGCAGCTCCGTCTCGGCGCGCTGCCGCTCCTCGACGTCGCGCAGGATGAGCGTGAAGAGCGAGCCGCCCGCCACGCCGACGCGCGAGAGCGTCCCTTCGACCGGGAACTCGCGACCGGCGCGATCGCGCGCCCGCAAACCCTCCGGCGCCCACACGTAGGGGCGCACGTTGCCGCCGGTCGTGGAGGCGCGCATGAAGGCCTCGAGCGATTGCTGCAGACCCGGCGTGAGGAAACGGTCGACGGGTCGCCCCAGGGCCTCGGCCGCGGGGCAGCGGAAGATCTTCTCGGCTGCTTCGTTGAAGATCGCGATGCGGCGCCCCCCGTCGACGGTCACGATCGCGTCCATGGCGGAGGCCAGCACGCGCGCCAGGCGCTCCTCGCTCGCGCGCAGCGCCGCCTCCGCGCGCCGCAGCTCGGTCACGTCCGCCAGGGTCGAGCGCGTCGCGACGACCTGCCCGCGCTCGTCGCGCATCGGCCGGACCGAGAGACGAGCCCAGACCGACGTGCCGTCCTTGCGCCGGTACTCGATCTCCTCGTCGTGGATCTCCTCGCCGGCGCGGAAGCGCGCCAGCGCCTTCATGCCGCGCGGCTTGCCCTCCGGCGTGTCGGCCCACAGGTCCCAGATCGGTCTCCCCGCGAGCTCCTCCGCGGAGTAGCCGAGCAGCTCGAGCATCTTGCGGTTCCAGCGGCGCAGGCGCGCGTCGGTCCCGACCGAGTAGTGGGCGAGCGGGGCCTCTTCGTACAGGTCGCGAAAGCGTGACTCGCTCTCGCGGAGCGCCTGGTCGACGCGCAGCCGCTCGATCTCGGCGCGGGCCCGCGCCGCGAAGATCCGCATGATCGGGATGCCGCGGGGGTCGTGCATGGGCTTCGTGTCGAGGATGGCGAAATGCCCGACGACACCGCCGGCGGCGTCGAGCAGCGGCACGCCGCAGTAGCTGACGGCACCCCACTCGACGAGCCCGACGTCCTCGGGGAAGCGCTCCTGGAGGCCGTCCGGGTGGTGCGACATCTCGCCCGCGAGGACGGCCTCGCACGGCGTCCCCGCGACCGGGATGTCGATGTTGTCGAGCGGCGCCCCGCGCCCCCAGACCGCCCGCGTCCGGAAGCGGAGCTTGTCGGCCGACAGCTCGGAGACGAACGCGTACGCGACGCCGAGCGCGCCGGCGAGGTGGCGCACGAGCGAGGCGAAGAACTCGTCTCCGGTCTCGGCCTCGACGCCCTCGACGATGGCGCGCAGCGCGGCGTCTTCGGCCTGCCGCTGATCCCGCTCGGTCACGCGGCCTTCCTCCACCAGGCCCGGCGACGACGCAAGGTCGAGCGCGAAACCGTCCGATCGCCGCGGCATCGGACCGCCGTGGGCATGGACGGCACGTATCGCATACTGATCCTGGGCGGGGGCTTCGGCGGGGTCTATGCCGCGCTCGAGCTCGAGAGGCTCGTCGGCCGCCGGCGCGACGTCGAGGTCACCCTGGTCGCCGCCGAGAACTTCTTCCTGTTCACGCCGATGCTACACGAGGTAGCGGCGGGCGAGCTCGAGGCGTCGACCATCGTGAACCCGCTGCGCAAGCTCCTCCGGCGCGTCCGCACCTTCGTCGGGCGGGTGGAGGCGATCGATCTCGCCGGACGGTCCGTGGAGGTCTCGCACGGATCCGACGGACATCGCCACGAGCTGCCGTACGATCGCCTCATCCTGGCGCTCGGGTCGACCACCAACTTCTTCGGCCTCCCGGGCGTCGCCGAGCACGCCATCACGATGAAGTCGCTCGACGACGCACTGGCGCTGCGCAGCCGGGTCATCGCGCAGCTCGAAGAGGCGAACGGCGAGTGCGCCGCGGGCGAGCGGCAGCCGCTCCTCACCTTCGTCGTCGCGGGCGGCGGGTTCGCGGGTGTCGAGACGCTGGGTGGTCTTCACGACTTCGTGCACGAGTCGCTCCCGTTCTTCCCGAACCTCCGTCCCGATCTCGTGCGCACGGTGCTGGTCGCACCCGACCCGGTGATCCTCCCCGAGCTCGACTCGAGGCTCGGCGCCTACGCGCAGCGAAGGCTCGCCGCCCGCGGCGTCGAGATCGTGACCCGACAGAAGGTCACGGCCTATCGCGATGGGGCGGTCGAGCTGACGGACGGCAGCCGCATCCCGACGACGACCCTCGTGTGGACGGCCGGGACGGCGCCGCATCCGATCCTGTCCGCGCTCGACGTGCCCAAGGAGCGCGGCCGCATCGCGGTGGACGAGCACCTGCAGGTACGGGGCCGGAACGACGTGTGGGCGGTCGGCGATTGCGCGCTCGTGCCGAACCCGCGCACCGGCGGCTACCACCCGCCGACCGCGCAGCACGCGATCCGCGAAGCCGCCGTCGCGGCGCGCAACGCGATCGCCACGCTGGCGGGACGACCGCAGAAGCGCTTCCGCTTCTCGACGCTCGGGCAGCTCGCCGCCATCGGGCGGCGCACGGGCGTCGCGAACGTCCTCGGCGTCAACTTCTCCGGCTTCGTCGCGTGGTGGCTCTGGCGAACGATCTACCTCGGCAAGCTGCCGCGGCTCGAGAAGAAGGTCCGGGTCGCGCTCGACTGGTCGCTCGATCTCTGCTTCGCGAAGGACTTCGCGTGTCTGGGCTCGGCGGCGGCCACTCGACGGCCGTAGCCCACCACGGAGGACCCACCGCATGCCCCACGAGAACGACTACGACGTGATCATCATCGGCTCGGGCGCCGGCGGCGGGACGCTCGCGCACCGCCTGGCGCCGACGGGAAAGCGGATCCTCATCCTCGAGCGCGGCGATTACGTCCCGCGCGAGCGCGAGAACTGGGACTCGCACGCCGTCGTCGCCGAGGGTCGCTACAACATCACCGAGGCGTGGCGCGACAAGAACGGGAAGGAGTTCCACGCCGGCGCGCACTACTACGTGGGCGGCAACACCAAGTTCTACGGCGCGGCCTTGATCCGCCTGCGCCAGGAGGACTTCGGCGAGGTCCGCCACCACGGCGGCGTCTCGCCGGCGTGGCCGATCCGCTACGAGGACCTGGAGCCGTACTACACCGAGGCCGAGCACCTCTATCAGGTCCACGGGCTGCGCGGCGCGGATCCCACCGAGCCGCCCGCGAGCGCACCGTACCTGCACCCGCCGGTCAGCCACGAGCCGCGCATCCAGGAGATCTTCGACGGCCTCCATCGCCAGGGGCACCGGCCGTTCCCCATGCCCGTCGGGCTCATGCTCGACGAGAAGAGCCCCCGCACGAGCAAGTGCATCCGGTGCGGGACGTGCGACGGGTTCCCCTGTCTCGTCTACGCCAAGGCCGACGCCCAGGTCGTGTGCGTCGACCCGGCGCTCCAGCACCCGAACGTGACGCTGGTGACGAATGCGTGCGTGTCGCGCCTCGAGACGAGCGCGTCGGGACGCGAGGTCGCGGCCGTGCACGTCCTGCGCGGTGGTGCGAAGGAGACCTACCGCGGCGGCATCGTGGTCGTCTCGGCGGGCGCCATCAACTCGGCGGCGCTGCTCCTGCGCTCGGCGAGCGAGCGGCATCCCGACGGCCTCGCGAACGGCTCCGGCGTCGTCGGGCGGCACTACATGTGCCATCTCAACTCGATGTTCCTCGCCATCTCGCGCCACCCGAACCCGACGCGGCTCAACAAGACGCTGGGCTTGAACGACTTCTACTTCGCGACCCGCGAGTGGGACTACCCGATGGGGCACATCTCGCTCATGGGCAACATCGACGGCAACGTCCTGCGGCAGGGCGCGCCGCGTGTCGTCCCCGGCATGACGCTCGAGCTGATGGCGCAGCACGCGGTGCCGTTCTGGATGACGTCCGAGGATCTCCCCGATCCGGAGAACCGGGTGACGGTCGATCGCGACGGCACGATCCGCCTCACCTACACGCCGAACAACGAGGAAGCGCACCGGCGTCTCGCCGGCAAGCTGAAGGGGCTCCTACAGCACATCGAGTGCGACCACGAGCACCTGATCCCGCTCCAGGCCTACGTGCCCGGGCGCATCCCGCTCGCGGGCGTGGCGCACCAGAACGGCACCGTCCGCTTCGGCCGGGACCCCAGGACGTCCGCCCTCGACGTCGACTGCCGCGCCCATGAGGTCGACAACCTCTACGTGGTCGACGCGAGCTTCTTCCCGTCGGCGTCGGCGGTGAACCCCGCGCTCACGATCATGGCGAACGCGATCCGCGTCGGCGACCACCTGAAGGCCCGCATGCGGTGACGCGCGCGCTCGTCCTCCTCGCGGTTCTCGCGCTCGGCACCGCACGGGCGGCGGCATTCGTCACCGCGGTCGAGTCGATCGGCCTCACCGTCTCCGACATGGAGCGATCGCTCGCGTTCTACACGACCGTGCTGCCGTTCCAGAAGGTATCGGACGTCGAGGTGGCGGGGTCCGAGTACGAGAAGCTGACCGGCGTCTTCGGCTGCCGCCTCCGGATCGTCCGCCTGCGGCTCGGCGACGAGCTCGTCGAGCTGACCGAGTTCATCGCCCCGCGCGGCCGCCGCGCCCCCGACGACGCACGCAGCAACGACCGCTGGTTCCAGCACGTCGCGATCGTCGTGCGCGACATGCAGCAAGCCTACGCCACGCTGCGCGCGCAGCGGGTCGAGCACGCGTCGACCGGCCCGCAGCGGCTGCCCGACTGGAACGTCGACGCGGGCGGCATCGAGGCATTCTACTTCAAGGATCCCGATGGCCATCCGCTCGAGCTGATCCACTTCCCGCCCGGCAAGGGGGACCCGCGCTGGCAGCGCGAGACCGGCAGCCTCTTCCTGGGCATCGACCACACCGCGATCGTGGTCGCGGACACGCGCGCGAGCCTGCGGTTCTACGAGGGCGTGCTCGGCCTGCACGTCGTCGGCACGAGCGACAACTTCGGCGTCGAGCAGGAGCACTTGAACAACGTCGAGGGGGCGCGGCTCCACATCACGGGCCTGCGCGCGGCGGGGGGACCCGGCATCGAGCTGCTCGAGTACCGGGTGCCGCGCACGGGTCGCCCGTACCCCGCGGACGAGCGCGCGAACGACCTCGTGCACTGGCAGACGCGCGTCGCGACGGCGAGCGTCGCAGACGCGGCGGCGAAGCTGCGGGCCGCGAGCGCGCCGTTCGTCTCCGCGGGCGCCGTCGACGTGCCGGCGGACCCGGAGGGTTTTCATCGCGGCGCGACGGTTCGGGATCCCGACGGTCACGCCGTCCAGGTCGTGGAGCCGTAGCGTCCGACGCTTGACCCCCACGCGCGCGCTCGCGTAGCTCCTCGTGCGCGTGCCCAAGCGAGGGATCGCGGTCCGCGCGGCCGGGCTCTGCCTGCTCGTCGCCGTCGTGTGGTACGTCCGCCTGGCCACGCCGGTCGACGCGCAGGGTGTCCGGACGGCGGACCTCCGCATCTACTTCTATCCGAGCTACGCCGCGTTCTTCGGCCACCTCGCGCGCGGCGAGCTGCTGCGTTGGAATCCGTATCAGTCGTGCGGCTTTCCGTGGCTGGGGTCGCTCCAGACCGGCTTCTTCTATCCGCCGCACGTACTCTATCTCGTGCTGCCGACGTACGCGGCGCTCTTCGTCTCGACCCTGTTGCACGTGCTCCTGGCGGCGGTGTCGACGGCGGCCTTCGCGCGCCGCCTGGGCTTCGGCTGGGCGGCGGCAGCGATAGGTGCCCTGCTCTTCGTCCTGCGCGGCATGTTCTCCGAGTGGCTCGCGTGGCCGTATCTGCTCGAGGCCGTCGCGTGGCTGCCGCTCGGGTGCCTCACGACCCACGGGCTCGTCGTCGAGGGAGGCCGGAAGTGGATCGCCGCGCTCGCCGCCACGCTCGGCATGAGCTGGCTCGCCGGCGGCCCGCAGGGAACCGTGTTCATCCTCTACGCGTGGGGAACGCTGCTCGTAGCCCTGCTCCTCGCGCACGGACGCTCGATCGCGGGAGAGGTGCGCGTCGCGATCGCATTCGGCATCGCGATCGGGGTCGGCACGCTCGCCGGCATGATCACGCTCCTGCCCGGACGCGAGCTCGCCGGCGCCGGCTTGCGGGGGGCCGGGGAGCTCGACCTCGCGAGCATGTTCCCCGCCGGCTTCGGGGGAACGCTGCAGAGCGTGCTCGTCGCCGGAGGCTTCGCAGGGTTCACCGCCGTCGGCTGGTCGCTCGTGCCGTTCGCGGTCGCGGCGCGCGACGCCCGCGCCGTCGTGTGGTGGGCCGTCGGCACGATAGCGCTCACGTCGTGCTTCTCCCTCGGGCCCGGTATTCCGGCGACCTTCGCGCTCTACCGGGGACTCCCGCTCCTCACCTGGTTCCGGACGCCCGCGCGCATCCTCGTGCTCGCGGGATTTGCCTTCGCCCTCCTCGCCGCCGCGGGCACCGACGTCCTCCTGCGCTGGGTTCGTGACACGCGTCCGTCGCGGGCGCGCGACGCCCTGCTCCTCCTCCCTCTCGCACCCGCCGCCTATCTCTTCTGGGAGGGTTACGCGATCGTAGGCGTGCTTCTCGGCGCGGTCGCGCTCGCGATCGCGGCGACCGCGAGGATGGATGCACGCGCCCCGGCGCAGGCGCTCGGGGTCACCGTCGCGGCGCTCGCGCTGGTCGGCGTCGCACCCCTTCCCGGGCTCCTACCCTACGACGCGGCTGCAGGCGCGCGGTATCACCGCCGCGACGCCCTCTACGAGCGCCTGGTGGCGCTCCAGGGCGACGGCCGGGTGTGGATTGCGCAGGATCGCCTGACGGACCTCTTCCCGCGCCTCGCGACGCTCCACGGCGTGCGATCGTTGTTCGACTACGAGCCGCTCCTGCTCGAACGACAGAACGCGTACTTCAGCGCCGCGTTCCCCGGTTTGCCGAGCAGGAACCGACGGCCCGCGCCGGCGTCGCTCGATTGGATCAACAGGCCACAGGACTTCGTGGCGCGCGCGCAGCTCCTCGACGTGGCGGCGGTGCGCTGGGTCGTCGTCCCGAAGGGCGGACGCCGGGAGTTGAGGAACGCCTTCGAGGCCCGCGGCATGCGCGCGGTCGACGACGTCGAAGATTTCACGATCCTCGAGAACCCGCGCGCGCTGCCGCGCGCCTACGTCGTCTACCGCACGGAAGCGGCCCCTGGCGAGCCGAAGCTCCTCGCTCGTCTCGCGTCGCCCGCGTTCGATCCGCTCGGCTCCGCGCTGGTCGAGAACCTGCGCCCGATCGGCAATCCCGCGGCGTCGCGCGGGCACGCGGCGACCATCGTCGTCGACGAGCCGGAGCGGGTCGAGATCGAAGCCGAGCTCGCAGCCTCCGGCCTGCTCGTGCTCGCCGACACGTACGCTCCCGGATGGGTCGCGACGGTCGACGGAGCCGCGGCGGAGATCTTTCCGACGAACGAGCTCTTCCGGGGCGTCCTGGTGCCGCCGGGACGGCATCGGATCCGCTTCGAGTACCCGGCCACGAGCCTCCTGGTCGGCGCGCTCTGCAGCCTCGCCGGCTGGATCGTGGTCGGATTCCTCTGGGTCGGCCGAGATCGGTCGGAGGCGTAACGCAGCAACCGACGCGGCATCGAAGGTCGCAGGAGGATGCCCCCACGGGGCCACGCGACATGACGCACGCCGCCATCGACAACCATTGGACGAGCCAGCCGTCGGTCGACGCCGAGTCGCGCCGTCTCGCCGAAGACTCGGCGCGCACGCAGAACTGGCAGCGCTGGGGAACGTATCTCGCCGAGCGCCAGTGGGGCACGGTCCGCGAGGACTACTCGGCCGACGGCACGTGCTGGGACTACTTCCCGCACGACCACGCGCGCAGCCGCGTCTATCGCTGGGGCGAGGACGGGCTGCTCGGTCTCACCGACCGACAGAACCGCCTCTGCTTCGCCGTCGCGCTCTGGAACGGCAAGGACCCGATCCTGAAGGAGCGCCTGTTCGGGCTCACCGGCCCCGAGGGCAACCACGGCGAGGACGTGAAGGAATGCTACTTCTACCTCGACGCGACACCCACCTGCTCGTACGCGAAGGCGCTCTACAAGTATCCGCAGGCGGCCTATCCGTACGCGCAGCTCGTCGAGGAGAATCGGCGTCGAGGGCGCGGCGAGCGCGAGTACGAGCTCGCCGACACGGGCGTCTTCGACGAGAGCCGTTACTTCGACGTGTTCGTCGAGTACGCCAAGGACGCGCCCGAGGACGTCCTCATCCGGATCACCGTCGCCAATCGCGGCCCCGAGGCCGCGACGATCCACGTGCTGCCGACGCTCTGGCTGCGCAACACCTGGGCGTGGGGACGGACGGGTGAGGGCTACTGGCCGAAGGGTCGCATCGCCCGGCAGGACGAGCGCACGCTCGTCACCGAGTGCGAGTCGCTCGGGCGCTACCGGTTCGCCGTCGAGCCCGCGCCGGCGGCGTGGCTCTTCACCGAGAACGAGACCAACGCGCAGCGGGTCTTCGGAGCGCCGAACGGCTCACCGTACGCGAAGGACGCGTTCCACGACTACGTCGTCCACGGCCGGACCGACGCCGTGAATCCGGCCGGCGTGGGCACCAAGGCAGCCGCGCTGCATCGCGTGGAGGTACCGGCGCGAGGCGAAGTCGTGCTGCGCTGCCGGCTCACCGCCCAGGGCGGCAGCACCGCGGCGGCGTTCGGACGGCCGTTCGACGAGGTCATGGAGGCTCGCCGGCGCGAGGCCGACGAGTTCTACGCGAGTCGCACGAGCCCCGGGCTCACCGACGACGAGCGCCGCGTCGCGCGGCAGGCCTACGCCGCGCTCCTGTGGTCGCGGCAGTTCTTCCACTACGACGTGCGCGCGTGGTTGGACGGCGATCCCGCCCAGCCGCCGCCGCCGGCGTCCCGGCGGCGCGGGCGCAACGCCGACTGGACCCACCTCTACAATCGCGACGTCATCTCGATGCCCGAGAAATGGGAGTATCCCTGGTACGCCGCCTGGGACCTCGCCTTCCACATGCTGCCGATGGCGCGCGTCGATCCCGATTTCGCGAAGTCGCAGCTCGTACTGCTGCTGCGCGAGTGGTACACGCACCCGAGCGGCCAGATCCCGGCGTACGAGTTCGCGTTCGGCGACGTGAATCCCCCGGTGCAGGCGTGGGCCGCCTGGCGCGTCTACAAGATGACGGGCGAGCGCGGAGCGCGCGATCGCGTCTTCCTCTCGCGCATCTTCCAGAAGCTGCTCCTCAACTTCACCTGGTGGGTGAATCGCAAAGACCAGGAGGGGAACCACGTCTTCGGCGGCGGCTTCCTCGGCATGGACAACATCGGCGTCTTCGATCGCTCGCAGGCGCTGCCGACGGGCGGCTACCTCGAGCAGGCCGACGGAACCGCGTGGATGGCCTTCTACTGCGCGACGCTGCTGTCGATGGCGCTCGAGCTCGCGAAGACGAATCCCGCGTGCGAGGACCTCGCGTCCAAGCTCTTCGAGCACTTCATCCACATCGCGCGCGCGATGAACGACCTCGGCGGCACCGGCCTGTGGTGTCCCGAGGACGGCTTCTACTACGATCAACTGAACGCCGCCGGCACCGTCGTCCCGCTGCGCATCCGCTCGATGGTGGGCCTGATGCCGCTCATCGCGGTCGAGACGATCGAGGAGGACACGCTCGCGCGCTGCCCCGGCTTCCGCAAGCGCATGAACTGGTTCCTCGCGAACCGCCCCGACCTCACCGACACCATCTCGTGCATGTACGAGACCGGCGCCGGCGGGAGCCACCGCCTGCTCGCCCTGCCCACGCGCGAGCGCCTCGTGCGTGTGCTCCGCTACATGCTCGACGAGAACGAATTCTTCTCGCCGCACGGGATCCGCTCGGTGTCGCGCCATCACCAGGCGCACCCGTACGTCTTCGAGGCCGGCGGACGGCGCTACAGCGTCGGCTACGAGCCCGGCGAGTCGACGACGGGCATGTTCGGCGGCAACTCCAACTGGCGCGGTCCGGTGTGGTTCCCGATCAACTACCTGCTGCTCGAAGCCCTCGAGCGCTACGACCACTTCTACGGCGACACGCTGCAGGTCGAGTGCCCCACCGGCTCCGGCCGCATGATGCGGCTCCGCGACGTGGCGCTCGAGCTCTCGCGCCGGCTCGCGAGCACGTTCGTCGCCGGACCGGACGGCCGCCGGCCGTACGACGACGGCCGCTTCGCGGCCGATCCCCACTGGCGCGACGCCCTGCGCTTCCACGAGTACTTCCAGGGCGACACCGGACGCGGGCTCGGCGCGCGCTTCCAGGGCTGGACGCTGCTCGTCACGCGCTGCCTCGACGACGTGGCGCGGGCGCGGATGACGGCATGACCTGCCGCGAGTTCACCGACTTCCTCGCCGACTACCTCGACGGCGACCTCGGGCTCGCCGAGCGCGGCGCGTTCGACGCGCACCTCGCCCGGTGCCCCGACTGCGTGAGGTACCTGCGCGGCTACGCGGCGACCATCCGTCTCGGCAAGGTCGTGTGCACCGAAGAGCACGACGCCGTCGGCGACGACGTTCCCGAAGAGCTCGTGCAGGCGATCCTCGCGGCCCGCGCACGCAACGGCTGACCGTCAGTCGAGGAGCTCGAGCACGCGCTCGGACGGGCGCGCGATGACCGCGCGGCTGCCGCGGATCACGACCGGCCGCTCCATGAGCTCGGGATGCTCGAGGAGGAGCGCCACCACCTGGTCGCGCGTGACGTAGCGCTCCGCAGAGAGCCCGAGCTCCTTGAAGCGCTTGTCCTTGCGCACGAGATCGGCCGGCGGCCCGGCGAGCAGACCGAGGAACCGCTCGAGCGTCGCACGATCGGGCGGCGTGCGCAGATACTCGACCACCTCGGGCTCGACGCCGCGCTCGCGCAGGATATCGAGCGCGCCGCGCGACTTCCCACAGACCGGGTTGTGGTACACGGTGACGCGTTCCATGGCGCGAGACCTATCCGGACCAGCAGGCGCCCGCAATGTCGAGGCGACGCCGCGCGCGGAGCTGCGCCGCACGGTGTGGGCGCTCGCATGGCCGGTCATCGTCACTCTCTTCTCGGAGGCGGCCGTCGGGCTCTTCGACATGCTGATGGTCGGGCGCCTCGGCGCCGACGCGGTCGCGGGCGTCGGGGTCGGCGCGCAGATCCTCGGCGCCGTCGGCGTCGTCACGACCGCGATCGGCACGGGAACGGTCGCGCTCGTCGCCCGGCACGTGGGGGCGCGCGAGCCCGCCGCCGCCCAGCGCGTGCTCGGCCAGTCGGTGCTGCTGGCGGCGACGGCGGGCGCGGCGACGGTGCTGCCGGTCATCGTCTGGACGCCCGCCCTGGTCCGGCTCTTCGGCGTGACGCCCGCCGTAGTCGATCTCGGTGTCGCCTTCACCCGTCTCGTCATGCTCTCGATCCCGGGTGGCGCGGTGCTGTTCGTCGTCGGCGCCGCGCTTCGCGCCGCCGGGGACACGCGCACGCCGCTCGCCATCGGTCTCGTCGTGAACGTCGTCAACGTGATCGCGAACTGGGCGCTCATCTTCGGACACCTGGGGTTCCCGGCGCTCGGCGTGCGCGGATCCGCGCTCGCCAGCACGACGGCGTTCACGCTCGGCGCTGCGATCGGGCTCGCGCTCGTCGGCGGCGGCTACCTGCGCCTGCGGCTCGAGCGCAGGGACCTTCGCCTCCATCGCGCGACGATCGGACGCCTGGCGCGGATCGGCGCACCGGCGGGCCTCGAGCAGCTCGCGATGCAGATCGGCTTCCTGGTCTACCTCGTCTTCGCGTCCGCGTACGGGACGGCCGCGGTCGCGGCCTATTTCATCGGGGTGCGCATCCTCGCGCTGTCCTTTCTGCCGGGCATCGGCTTCTCGATCGCGGCCGCGGCGCTCGTCGGCCAGAACCTCGGCGCCGGCGACCCGGCACGTGCCAAGGAGGCTGCGTGGGCGGCGACCCGGATGTGTCTCGTCCTCATGTCCGGGGCAGGCCTCGTCCTGTTCGTCTTCGCGACCGCGATCGCGCGCGTCTTCGTCGACGACCCGCTCGTGATCGAGGACACGCGCTGGTTCATCTACATGCTGGGCGCCTGCCAGCCGCTCATGGCCGTCGACTACGCGCTCGGCGGGGCGCTGCGCGGCGCCGGGGACACCCGCTACCCGCTCGCGACCCTGTTCGCCGGGCTCTACGGATTCCGACTGGCCTTCGCGTGGGTCGTGACGCACGCGCTTCACCTTTCCACCCCGTGGCTCTGGGCGGTGCTCATCGGGGACTATGCGGTCCGCGCGGGTCTCAAGGTGTGGCGGATGGGCGGCGAGGCCTGGCAGCGCATCCGCGTATGATACCTTCGTACACTGGCGTCCCGGATCGGGCTGTGTCAGCGTCCTCGGCCGATGGACGCGACCGGGCCCAATGCCGAGCAGATCACGTACTGGAACGACCAGTCGGGCCCCAAGTGGGTCGCCCGCCAGGCCCAGCTCGATCAAATGCTCGCGCCGTTCGGGACGGCGGTGATGGACGCCGTCGGGATCGGCGCGGGCAAGCGGGTGATCGACGTCGGCTGCGGCTGCGGCGACACCACCCTCGCGATCGCCGGGCGCGTGGGATCCTCGGGGCACGCGCTCGGCGTCGACATCTCCGAGCCGATGCTCGCCCGGGCTCGGGATCGCGCCGTCGCCGAGGGGGTGCGCAACGTCCAGCTTCTCGTCGCCGACGCCCAGACACACGCCTTTCGGCCCCAGGGAGCCGACGTCGTCTTCTCGCGTTTCGGGGTGATGTTCTTCGCCGACCCGACGGCCGCGTTCGCGAACCTGCGCGCGGCGCTCGGCGACGGCGGCCGGGTCGGGTTCATGTGCTGGCAGGCCCTCACCGAGAACCCGTGGATGCTCGTCCCGATCGGCGCCGCCGCCCAGCACGTCGCGCTGCCACCGCCGCCGGCGCCCGGCGCACCCGGCCCGTTCGCGTTCGCCGACCGCGATCGGGTGACGCGGATCCTCTCGGACGCGGGGTTGCGTGACATCGTGTTCGAAGCCTTCACTCCAACGGTCGAGATCGGCGGCGGCAGCGTCGACGATGCGGTGGAGTTCGTCCTGCAGCTCGGGCCCACGGCTGCGATCCTTCGCGAAGCCCCTGCCGATGCGCTCGCCAAGGTGGCTGCATCGATGCGGGAGGCGCTCGCGCCCTATGCCACGCCTCGCGGGGTCGTCATGTCGTCGGCGGCCTGGATCGTCACCGCGAGGGCCTAGGGAAGCTCATGCGCGCCGCCGTGCTCGGACTCCTCGCGCTCGTGCTCGCCGCGACGGCGCAGCCGGCGGGCGCCTTCGTGCTGATCAAGATCCGCGAGATGTTCCCGGGCTCCACGGCGCACCCGACCGCGCTCTATGTGATGCTGCAGCTGATCGGCGATGGGCAGGGTGACGTCACGAGCCATCCGATCACGTTCTACGACGCGACCGGGACGCCGCTGCCGGGCTTCACCTTCCCCTCCGACGTCACGAACGACGTGAACCAGGCGACCATCCTCGTCGGTACGACGGACGTCGCGAGCGCGTTCGGCGTGACGCCCGACTTCCCCACCACGCCGACGTTCGTCGCGAGCGGCGGCAAGATCTGCTTCGACATCATCGACTGCGTCTCGTGGGGCAACTACACGGGCGACACGGCGGGTGTCTGCTCGAACGGACAACCGCTCGTGTGCACACCGGCGGCCTCGTCCGGAATCCCGGACGGCAAGGCGATCCGCCGGCGGATCGACCGCGGCAACACCGGTCTCCTCGACTTCGCCGACGACACCGGCGTCGGTGCGGACGACTTCGAGGTGGTCGATCCGAACCCCATCCCCAACTCGATCGTGCCGACCACGACGACCACGACCACGCCGGGGAGCGGCCCGACGACGACCACCACCACGACCCTGCCCTGTGCCCTTCCGGGACTGGACGGGGCGCGCTGCGTGCTCGCGCAGCTCCCGCCCGCGTCGTGCGCGGGGGTGAAGTTCCCGAAGAAGATCCCCCGGCTCGTGGCCTCCGGCGACGACCTCCTCGCACGTGCGCAGTCGACGACCGTCGACCGGCAGGTAGCACGGCTGCTGAAGAAAGCGGCGGCAAAGCTCGCCAAAGCGAGCAGGCTGGTGACCAAGGCCGGCAACACCGGCAAGCTGCCCCCCATCTGCGCGACCGACCTCGGGGGCATCGTCGAGGCGGCGCGGGATCGCCTGGCTACCATCGTCCCTACGTCCTGAACGTCCGAAATCTTGGACGTTGTTCCGCTCGATTGGACGACCGCACGACATTCCGACGCAGCTTCGCGGGGCGTTTGCGGCACGCTCGTTGCTGGTAGGATGAGGCATGGCACTGCCCACCCTCGACCTCGACCACCAGCTCGACTGCCTGCGGGGCCTGCACGCGGATCTCGAAGAACACTTCTGGTCCGGCATCGCCGACGGGGCGGCCGTGGAGCGCCACCGCTACGCCCTCGGCGTCGCGATAGGACAGCTCTCGCAGCGCATCGCGTGCATCGAGGAGATCGCGCGCCACTACGGCTCGCAGACGCTGCGGCCGGAGGGACTCGCGGCCGACGAGGCGCGTGCCCTCGAGCGGTCGCTCGAGGTCCTCGACGGCGAGTTCGTGATCGAGGACGACCTCGCCGCGGCAACCATGTGGGGCCGGATCCGCCGGATCCTCTCGGCCGTCGACGACCTCCTCGTCGCTGCGGCACGTGCGATACCCGTTCCCGACGCGGACGAGACGCGGCCTGCGGGTCGCGCAGGCGTCGTCGTCGCGCTCGCCCGCTCGAAGTAGCCGCCGCGCGCCCGAGAACGCCGCGCCGGGGTGGACAGCCCAGGGCCCCGAGAGTACCGTGTAAGCATGGCTTCCCGGTCGGAGCAGACACAGGCTCCAGCGCCGGCGTTGGCTGGTGACCGGGGCCGAGGTACGGCAACTGGCGGTCGCACCTCGGCGGCGGGGATCTGGACCTGCCTTGGGGTTCTCGCCGAGAGGAAGGAGGTGATCCAGTGACGTTATCCCCTACGGTGATCTGTGAGGTGGTGGCCTCCTAGGTCGGACCCAGATCAACACGTCGCTGGGTCACCCTACGGGGACCCAGGCACCACCGAACCCCGATAGCCCCCGCAGCACCGGCGGGCGGCGGCTCCGAAGCCGCCGAAACAGGCTATCGGGGTTCCTTTTTCAGCGCCCGATCGAGCAGCTTTCGCGCCGCGGCCCCCTCCGGCGTCTCCTCGACCGCCGGGACCGATCGCAGCCACGCCACGTAGCCGGCGGGCAGGCCGTGGATCTCGGCCCCTTCGACGAGCAGCGACATGTATCGCCGCGACGGCCGCAGCGCCGGATCGCGACGGTCCGAGGTCAGGGTGAACGCTTCGAGCGCCGCCGGCGGATCCCCGAGCGTCGTCAGCCGCACCGTCACCCGCCGGTAGTTGTCGATCAGCACCCCTTCCGTCAGGTCGATGTGCTCGAGGTCGTGCGTCGTCACCTCGTAGGCCACGCCGAGAACCTCGGCCCGGGCCTCCTCGACGAGGTTGGCCATGGCTTCGCCGATGGGCAGGATCGGCGGCTTGTCGAAGACGATCCGCCAGCCCGCGAGGCGGGCGGCGACCGCGCGCAAGGGGACGATGCCCCGCCGCCCGCCGAACGTGGCGGGCTGCATGTTCGATCCGTACGCGAAGTACCAGACGCGTCCGCTCATGCGCACGAGAGACGGATCGCGAACGAGTGCGAGGTGTCGGCGACCAGCCCGATCCAGCAGTCGGCCCAGCCGTAGCGCTCGGCGAGCAGGCGCCGGATGCGCTCGTGTCCGCCGGGATTCGGCTGGACGTCGGCGGTGCAGCGCAGGCGCGTCGCGTGGCGTTCCAGCACGAGCGCCGGCGTGCGCTGCAGATCCTCCAGGAACGGGCGCTCCGGACCGGCGGCTTCGACCCACAGCGCACCGGCGTCCTCCGCGATCCAGGTGCGCGTGCGCCGCGGCGCGCCCCGTGCGTCGGCGGTCTCGAGGACGACCACTTCGCGCCCCTCGAGGGCGACGAGCGTGATCGCGCCGAACGCGACGGCGGCGGTGACGACCACCACGAGCGCGCGACGCATCAGTGCGTGCGACGCGCGTCGTACGCCGTCCGCACCTCGTGCATGCCGGCGAAGAGCACGTTCACGTCGAGCGGCGCATCGTAGGCCTCGCCGCGGAACTCGCGGTAGGCGCGCTCGACCTGGAACACGATGCGCTCGGGCTCGGTCCAGGCGGCGTAGGGTCCGAGATCGATTCCCTTCGACGTTTCGACGACCGTCCGCCCGGCGTCGAAGCCGCGACGGGCCTCGCGGCGCACGTACTCGAGGTACGCCTTCATCTCGCGAGGTCCTTCGACGCCGCACAGCGGCCCGTGGCCCGGAACGACGACGGCCGGATCGAGCGCCACGATCTCGTCGAGCGCGCGCGTCCAGCCCTCGAACGTGCCGTCCCAGCCGATCGGCGTGCAGAGCCGGAAGAGCACGTCGCCCGCGAACACCACGCGCTCGGCCGGCAGGTGGACGATGACGTCGCCGGCCGTATGGGCCGGCCCGACGTAGCGGAGCTCGACCCGCACGCCGTCGAGATCGAGATCCATCCGGTCGTCCATGAGCGTCGTCGGGGGCGTCAGCTCGACGCCGGTGAAGTCCCAGTCCGCGAGCTTCGCGGCGAGGGCGCGCAGCACGGGATTCTCGCTCGCGACCTGGCTGCGCAGCATCTGCATCGTCTCGGGACGCTCGCGGCCGAAGCTCGCGGCACACCGGCGGTGGCCGATGATCTCGGCGCCCGGGAAGAGCTGGTTCCCCCATGCGTGGTCACCGTTGTGATGCGTGTTCACCACCCGGCGCGCCGGCGCGCGCCAGACGCGGCCGTAGTGGGCGAGGAGCTCGCGCGTGTGCGGCAGGTCCCAGAAGGTGTCGACGACGAGGCCACCGCCGCGATCGACGAGCCCCGAGTTGCTGGTACCGAGCCCGCGCTCCTCCTGCAGACACGTGTAGACGCCGGGGGCGATCTCTCGCAGCTCCATGGCCATGGAGACGGCCTAACACCACCGTCGCAGCCGAGGCAACGCGGCCCTTCAGTTCGGGCGCCGGTCTGCGCTACACCTCTGGCGTGACCCAGGAACGCCTGACGCTCGTCTCGACGACCTTCATCGTGCTCTCCGGCCTCTCGCTGCTGGTCGGGTGGTACTTCATCCGCGCCCGGCGCAGCATGGAGCGTCACCGCGCGGCGATGCTGGCCGCGACGGCGTTCGCCGGGCTCTTCCTCGTCGCCTACGTGACGCGCTGGAGCCTCTACGGCTCCAAGCCGTTTGCGGGCACCGGATGGTGGCGCACCTTCTACCTCGCGAACCTTGCGCCGCACATCGTGCTCGCGATCGCGGTGGGGCCGCTCGCGATGCGCCTCATCTACCTCGCCGCCGTCCGCCGGGACTTCGCGTCGCACCGCCGCCTCGCGCGCGTGACGCTCCCGATCTGGCTCTACGTGGCGGCGAGCGGCTGGCTCATCTACTACATGCTCTACAGGATGTCGTTCTCGTAAGGGAGGTCCCATGGCCACCGGAGCAGTTTCGATGCCCGCCGCGACGCTCGTCGTACGCGACCCCGCGCGCGGCACCGTGGTCGGCGAGCTGCCGATCGACGACGCAACGGCGGTCGGCGCGGCGGTGGCGCGCGCCCGCGCCGCAGGAGCCGCCTGGGCGGCGCTGCCCGTGCGCGAGCGGGCCGCGCTGGTGAAGCGCGCACGGCGCGAGATCGTGAAGGTGCGCGCCGAGATCCTCGACCTGCTCGAGCGCGAGACCGGCAAGGCGCGTTTCGACGTCGCCGGCGAGCTGATGGGCGTCTGCATGGACATCGGGTATCTCGCCAGGCGCGCGCCCAAGTGGCTCCGCAGAGAGCGCGTGAGCACGCGGCCTCTGTTCGGGAAGCGCGGCTACGTCGTCTACAAGCCGCACGGCGTCGTCGGCATCATCAGCCCGTGGAACGCACCGTTGAACCTGGCCCTCGGCGATGCGGTCCCTGCGCTCCTGGCCGGCAACGCGGTCGTGGTGAAGCCCTCCGAGCTGACGCCGCTGGCGACCCGACGCGCCGTGGAGGCCATGAACCGGGTGCTGCCGCCCGGCGTCCTGCAGGTCGTGATCGGCGCCGGCGAGACCGGCGTCGCACTGGTCGACCAGGTGGACATGATCTGCGTCACCGGATCGCCCGAGACCGGCCGTCGCGTGATGGAGCGCGCCAGCCGGCGCCTGACACCCGTGCTGCTCGAGCTCGGCGGCAAGGATCCCATGATCGTGCTCCGTGACGCGGACCTCGACCGTGCCGCCAAGGCCGCGACCTGGGGCGGCTGCATGATGACCGGCCAGGTCTGCATGTCGGTCGAGCGCGTCTACGTCGAGGCCCCGGTCCTCCAAGCGTTCACCGACAAGCTCGTCGCCGAGATGCGTGCGGTCCGCACCGGCGCGAACGGCCCGGACGCCGAGATCGACTACGGGCCGTTCACGAGCCCGAAGCAGATCGAGATCGTCGAGCGCCACCTCGCCGACGCGGTCGCCAAGGGCGCGAAGGTGCTGTGCGGCGGCAAGCGCGTCGAGAGCGCGCAGGGCCTCTTCTTCGAGCCCACCGTAGTCGCGAACGTCGACCACTCGATGTCGCTCCTCACCGAGGAGACCTTCGGCCCGATCGTCCCCGTCATGCCCGTGCGCGACGCCGACGAAGCGCTGCGGCTCGCCAACGACACCTCGTACGGCCTCAACGCGAGCGTGTGGACGCAGGACCTCGAGCGCGGCATGGCGCTCGCGGGCCGCATCGAGAGCGGCAACGTGTGCGTCAACGACTGCGTGATATCGGCCGGGGTCGCGGGGCTGCCCTTCGGCGGCGTCAAGCAGAGCGGCGTCGGTACGCGGCACGGCGGCGCCGAGGGGCTGCGCCAGTTCTGCGTCCGCCAGGCGATGCTGGTCGAGCCGCGGCGCCGCAAGACCGAGCAGCAGTGGTTCCCCTACTCGACCCGACGCGCCAGGCAGATCGAGCAGCTGATGGGGCTGATGTTCGGCTGGCGGTGAGCGGGGCGCCGCTCAGGCGGCGTCCGACACCTTGCGAGCGGTCGGCTGCGCCGCGGCCTCTTCGACGAGCGGGGACGCGGGGCTCTCCGCGGGCGGGCTGTAGGGCAGCTGGACGGTGAAGACCGTTCCCTTGCCCACCCTCGACTCGACGCGAAGATTGCCACCGAGCAGCGACACGTATCGCCGCACGATGGCGAGGCCCAGGCCGAAGCCGGCGTCGCGCCGGGTGCCCCCGCCGTCCACCTGACAGAACGGCTCGAAGATCCGCGAGAGCTGCGCCTCGGGGATGCCGGGACCGGTGTCGGTGACGCTCATCTCGACCTGCCGCTCGCGCGCGAGGTCGCGGACCGCGATCGTGACCGCGCCATTGATCGTGAACTTGATCGCGTTGCCGATCAGGTTCTCGAGCACGATCAAGAGCTTCTCCGGGTCGCTCTCGATGACCGGCAGATCCTGCGGGAGCTCCCAGTCGAGCTTCACGCCGGCGCGCAGCGGCATGCGCTCACGCTCGCGAAGATCGTGCATGAAGCGATCGAGCGGCAGCGGATCGATGCTGACCGGCACCTTCCCGGCCTCGAGCTTGCCGAGGTCGAGCAGGCCGTTCACGAGCCGCAGGAGGTCCTCGGCTACCTCGCGGATGCGCTTGGTGAGCGCGAGGCTCCCGGGAGCCAGGTCGTGCTCCGGGGCGATCAGCATCTCGCTGTAGCCCAGGATCACGTTGAGCGGCGTGCGCAGCTCGTGCGACATGCTCGCGACCAGCTCGGACTTGAGGGCGTTCGCGGTGGTGGCGGCCTCGTAGAGCTTGCGCAGCTGCGCGGTACGCTCGGCGACGCGCTCCTCGAGCTCGTGCGCCTTGGCGAAGCCGCGGTCGGCCCGCCCACGCTCGTGGCGCATCTGCGTGATGACGTGCCCGTAGAAGAGCGCGACGGCGAAGAAGAACACGATGCGCAGGAGATGGGGGCCCATCCAGAAGTTCGGGCCGGCCATGAGGTAGACGTTGGCGGCGCTGACGACGGTCGTGCCGAGCACGACCATGGTGAGGCTCTCGCCGATCGCCGACAGGAAGAGCACGAAGAAGTAGAGCAGGAAGAACTCCTGGCCCGTGACGCCGGCGGCATGGAGGCTCCACGAGACCCAGAGCGTGTCGGCCACGAGAACCGGGGCCTCGATGTACCACGAGAACAGCCGCTCGGGCGGCAGATGGCCAAGGCCGACGTTGCTCGCCAGCGCCGCCACGATCATGAGGGCGGTCGCCGGCGCCACGGACGGCGTCGACCGGTAGGACAGCACCAGGTACGAGGCGCTGATGATGAAGACGTACCGGAGGAGGAGGAATAGACCCTTCGGTCCCCCGCCGACGTGACGGAAGGACGCCTCGTCGGCGCTGTGGCTCACGTGGCGCAATGGCAGCAAATCACGCGCCAATTGCGTTGTCGTCTGCCTACCGGAGGATCGGCGGCGCCCGTCCGGCACAAACCCGGCACCCCGTCACGCCGTCGTCGGTCCGGAAAAGGACGCGGCGGTCACCGCCGTACGTCGGGGTGTCAGAGTTCCGGCGACCGGCGTGGCGGGCTTGCCGGAAGAGGCTAGCGCATCGCACGATCGTGGAGGCGCGGCACTCGACCGGATACAAGAGCCCGATGGCCGCCGCCTGGGATCTGTCACCGCTCTACGCCGCGCCGGACGACTCGCGCATCGACGCCGATCTCGCCGCCGCCGCGCGCGAGGGCGAGGCCTTCGCCGCGCACCATCGGGGCCGCGTCGCGATCCTCGACGCGGCGGCGCTCGCCGAGGCGATCGCCGGGTACGAGGACGTCCTCGAGCGCGGGCGGCGTCCCGCCTTCTACGCCCATCTCCTGTTCGCGGCCGACACCCGAAGCGAGGTCGCGCGGCGGCTCGTCGACCGAACCCGCGAGGCCCACGTCGCGCTCGCCAACACGCTCACCTTCTTCGAGCTCGAGCTGAAGGCGATCCCCGACGGCGCGTTCGCGGCGCTCGCCGCCGATCCGGCGCTCGCCGGTCGCCGTCACTGGCTCGACGTCGTCCGCCGCCGCCGCCCGTACACGCTCTCCGAGCCCGAGGAGCGGATCGTCAACCAGAAGAACCTCACGGGGCGCGGCGCGCTCGTCCAGCTCTTCGACGAGCTCTCGGGGTCGCTCCGCTTCCGCATCGACGACCGCGAGCTGTCGGGCGAAGAGGTCCTCTCGCTCCTCTTCGAGCCCGATCGCGCGCGTCGCGAGCGCGCGTACACCGTCTTCCTCGAGACGCACGCGACGTTCGGCATCGTGTGGGCCAACGTCTTCAACGCGCTCATGAACGACCACCGCATCGAGTGCGAGCTGCGCCACCTGCCCGATCCCGTGCTCCCGACCCACCTCGACAACGAGGTGCGCCCCGAGACGGTCGACGCGATGATGGCGGCGACCGAGCGGCACTACGAGGTCGCGCGAGAGTACTTCCGGCTGAAGGCGCGCCTGCTGGGCCTCGAGAAGCTGAAGAACACCGACCTCTATGCGCCGCTGGGCGACGCCGCCGCCCGCGTTCCCTTCGACGAGGCCCGCGCGCTCGTCCTGGACGGGTTCGCGGCGTTCTCGCCGACCTTCGCCGAGCTGGCGCGCGACTTCTTCGAGCGCGGGTGGATCGACGCGGAGGTGCGGCCCGGGAAGCGCCTCGGCGCCTTCTGCGCGGCGTCGAGCCCGCGCGCGAACCCCTGGGTGCTGCTGTCGTACACCGAGACGCCGCGCGACGTGGCGACGCTGGCGCACGAGCTGGGGCACGGGATCCACGATCGCCTGGCCTCGCGCCAGCGCCTGCTCGACTTCTCGCCGCCGCTGACGCTCGCCGAGACGGCGTCGGTCTTCGCGGAAATGACCCTCACGCGCGTGCTCCTGGATCGGGAGCCGCGCCGCGAGGTCCGCCGCGCGCTCCTGTGCGCGAAGATCGAGGACACGATCGCCACGGTCTTCCGCCAGAACGTGCTCACGCGATTCGAGATGGCGGCGCACGCGCGCCGTCGCGACGCCCCGCTCACCGCGGACGAGCTGGGCGAGCTGTGGTGGGGGGAGAACGCGAAGCTCTACGGCGATGCGGTCGAGATGATCCCGGCCTACCGGTGGGGCTGGGCCTACATCCCGCACTTCATCCACAGCCGCTTCTACTGCTACGCATACGTGTTCGGAGAGCTGCTCGTGCTCGCGCTCTACCAGCGCTACCGCGAGCAAGGGCCGGCGTTCGTCCCGCGCTACCTCGAGCTGCTGGCCGGCGGCGCTAGCGTCGCGCCCGACGCCGCCCTCGCGCGCATGGGCTTCGACATCGACGACGCGGCGTTCTGGGAGCGCGGCTTCGCCGTCGTCCGCGACCTCCTCGCCGAGCTCCGGGCGACGCTCGACTGACCCTCCACCCTCGCGCGCGCCGCGGGCAGGCGGTAGAACGCTCGTGTGATCGGAGGCCTCGAGGACCCGCTGCGTCTGCGGCACGGCGATCTGACCGTCCTCTACGACCACGTGCCGGGGCCGCTCACGGCGATCGCGGTTGCGATTCGCGCCGGATCGCGCGTCGACGGCCGCCACCTCGGCCTCGCCCACATGACCGAGCACATGCTCTTCCAGGGCACGCACACGCTCGACCAGGTGACGCTCAACCGCCGCGCGGGGGAGCTCGGCGGGGAACACGACGCCGACACCGGCCACGAGGACATGATGGTGCACTTCGAGGTCTTCAACGAAGACGTCGAGGAGGCGCTGGGGCTGCTCGCCGAGCAGCTCTTCCGGTCGACCGTCCCGGTCGACCGCTTCGGGAAGGAGCGCCGGGTCGTCATCGACGAGATCCGCGGCCGGCAGGAGGATCCCGCCAACCATCTCCACGAGCGCGCCTGGGAGCGCTTCTTCACCGAGCCGCTGGCGCACCCGATCGCGGGGACGGTGGGTAGCGTGCGCGCCATGACGCCCGCCGCCGTGCGCCGCTTCATCGCGCGCTACTTCGTGCCGGCCAACATGGTGCTCGCGGTCGTGGGCGGCATCTCGCGACGGAGCCTGCGCCGCGCCGTCGCGCGGACCTTCCCGTCGCGCGGGGCGATCGCGCCGCCGGTCCCGCGACGGCCGCGCCGGCGCACGACGGGATTCGCGCGCCTGCGGCGGCGGGATCTGACCCAGACCTACCTCGTGCGCCTCGCCGCCGCACCGACCAGCGCGCGCGACCTCCTCGCGCTCTCGCTCGCGATCGAGATCGTCGGCGCCGATCCGGATGCGCGCCTCTTCCAGGAGGTGCGCGAGCGGCTCGGGCTCGGCTACGACGTCGGCGCTTCGCTCGAGCACGGGCGCGACTGGGCCGTGGCCGTGATCTCCGCCAGCGCCGCGCGCGAGCACGAGACGCGCCTCCAGGGCACGGTCGAGCGCACCTGCCGCCACGCCGCCGAGGGCTTCACCGCCGAGGAGCTCGACCGGGCGCGCAAGAAGGTGCGCTATCGCTTCGCGCGCCTGGCCGACTCGCGCATGGAGCGCGCCGTCGCCCACGCCTCGCGCGCCGCCAGCAACCACCCGTCCCTGACCGCGACCGCGCGCCTCATCGACCGGATCGGCCTCACCGACGTGAACGCGGCCTGGCGGCGCCTGCTCGCGGCGCCCACCCTGACGGCGGTGCTCTCGAGCTGATGTGGGCCACGGCGGCGCTGCTGGTCGCGACGATCGCGCTCTGCGCCGGCGCGACCGAGACCCCGCTCCCGCTCGGCCCGTGCGGCCCGATCGCGCGCCGGCACGAGCACGTGGACGTGGCGACGCACGAGCTCCGCAAGCTCGCCCGCACGCCGATCGGGCGGATCGGCGTCGTCGCGCAGCGCGGCGGCGCCGTCGTGCCCATCCCCTTCCAGGTCGACGAGCGCGAGGGTCGCAAGATCGCGATGCCGGATGGCGACGAGCCGACCGGCGACAGCAAACCCGGCGTGCTC
This sequence comes from Candidatus Eisenbacteria bacterium, assembly GCA_035577985.1. Lineage (NCBI taxonomy): Bacteria > Candidatus Eiseniibacteriota > Candidatus Eiseniibacteriota bacterium. Next base: position 81,980 of record DATJZY010000107.1, on the reverse strand, counting down.
GATCCGGACGACCTCCTCGTCTTCCTGCCGTGCGACGCGGGCCTGCGCGTCGACCGCGAGCGCCTCGCCGCAGCCGTATCCGGTCTCGAGACGTGGCGCGAGGTCGAGGTCGTCGATCCGATCGACGGCACGCACGGCTTCGCCTACGTCGTGGTCGCCGAGCACCCGCCCGCGACCGACCGGAGCTACGTCGCCTACGACTCGAAGAACGACTTGGTCTCGACCGCGGCCTATCGCATGGGGATGGTGCAGGCGCTCCCCAGCTACTTCGCGGTCGCGCTCGGACACCCGCTCGGCCCGAACCTCCTCGACGGCCTGCGCCTGCGCGCCGAAGGGACCCTGCTCGGGAACCTCGCGACCGTCCATCTGACCGAACGCGACGCGCGGCACACGCTGATCGCGTGGCGCGCGGGTCCGGTCCGCGTGGTGCGTCGCTCGCGCCACGACGTCGACCTGCTCGGGATCGGCATCCACATCTCCGCCGGCGTCGCGAACACCGCCTTCTACCCGCTCCACGTCTTCGGACCGGGCTCGATGAAGCTGCCGATCTCGCCCGGCCTCCTCTTCCGCCGCATCACGGCGATGGGCGGCGTCGACCTCCGCGACCTCCGCGGCTGGCGCTTCGTCGCACCCGGTACGCCCCCCGGCGGGCTCGCGATCGACGGCACCATGGACGAGGTCGAGCGCGCGTTCACGGCGAACGGAACGTGGTTCGTCCTCGTCCACGAGCGCGAGGCGATCCTGGTCACGATCACGCTCTCCGAGAACCTCGCGCGCGCGATTCCGTTCGGCATCGTCTACGACGACGACGCGTCGCACGCGTCGCCCCCCGAGCTCGATCCCGGCCACGTGCCGCTGGTGGGCTTTCAGGGCCGTGGGCTCGAGCGCCTGCCGGCCGACCGCTACCACTTCGACCTGCGCGTCTTCCTCCTCCCCGACTACCGCCCGGGCGACGAGCGGCGCGTGCTCGCGCAGCAGGCGACGCCGCTCGTGGTCGAGGTCAGCGGTCCAGCATCGCCCGCAGGCGCGCCAGCAGCGCCTCGGTAGCGTTGCGGATCGGCTGGCGGTCGCCCGACGAGAGGTTCGCGATGGTGGCGGCCTCGGCGTTGATCCGCATGCGTTGCCCCGTGTGGAAGACGAAGGGGGCATCGACCTCGAACGGCGGCAGGCGAGCGGCGAGGCAGTGCTCGTCGAACCCGTCCGCGAAGCTGCTCGCGACCACGGCGATGAATCCGGCCGCGCCCAACGCCCGGGCCGCCGCGGCGCCGCCCTCGCCGTGTCCGAGCCGCTGCCCCGCCACCAGCACCGTGCCCGCCTCGAGACGCGCCACGAGGCCGCCGCCGAGATCGGCGAAGAGGCCGTGCGCGGCCTGTGCGGGCGGGAGGGACGAGGCGCGGGGCGGCAGGATGTCCGACGCGCCCAGGTTGTCCGCGAACGCGATCGCGTGCCCGAAGAGGACGGGAACGCGCGCGCCGGGATCTAGCGAACCGCCACCAGGCCCGGAAACGTCCATCGGGGTCCCGGCCGCACCGTCACCAGACGACTCGGATGGCGCAGGACGACGCGCGCCTCGTCGACCGTGATCGCGCGGCCGAAGATGCAGTAGCGTCCCCGCTCGTCGCGCTGATCGTTCGCCCAACGGGTCAGCTCTTCCGCGGACGGCGCATGCCCCAGCGCAACGGCGCACTGCCGCACGACGAAACCGAGCATGATGCGAAGTGGCTCGCCCTCGGTCATCCTCGTTCTCGTGTCCCACGGGCTCGGGCGCGACGTCAAGCACCATATGCGCTTGACACACTGCGGGTAGGGCCGTCATTGAGAGCGCGTGACGTCCGACGCGACCGAGCCGGCGGCGTCCGACGCGGCTCGCATCGCGACCGGGCGCACGTTCGACAGCTTCGATCTTCCCGAGCCCGTGCGGGCCGGCATCCGCGCGGCCGGGTTCGTCCATTGCACGCCGATCCAGGAGAAGACGCTCCCGCTCGCGCTCGCGGGCAAGGACGTCGCCGGCCAGGCGCAGACGGGAACCGGCAAGACCGCGGCGTTCCTCGTCACCCTGTTCACGCGCCTGCTCGAGCGCACGCGCGCCGGCCGGCCGGCCGCGCCCCGCGCGCTCATCATCGCGCCGACGCGCGAGCTGGTCGTCCAGATCGCGAACGACGCGCGCCTGCTCGGCCAGGCGACGCCGTTCACCATCCACGCCGTCTTCGGCGGCGTCGACTACAAGAAGCAGCGCGAGGACGTGCAGGCGGGCGTCGACGTCCTCATCGGGACGCCCGGACGCCTCATCGACTACCACAAGCAGCGCGTCTACGACCTGCGCAGCGTCGAGATCCTGGTCATCGACGAGGCGGACCGCATGTTCGACATGGGGTTCATCAAGGACCTGCGCTACATCCTGCGCCAGCTCCCGCCTTTCGAGCGGCGGCAGTCGATGCTCTTCTCGGCGACGCTCAACTTCGACGTCATGGAGCTCGCCTACGTCTTCATGAACGACGCCGTGAAGGTGTCGGTCACGCCCGAGCAGGTGACGGCCGAGAACGTGGAGCACCTCGTCTACCACGTGGGGCTCCACGAGAAGATGCCCGCGCTGATCGGGCTCCTGCGGCGCATGCCGGGCGCGCGGGTGCTCGTGTTCACGAACATGCGCCGCTCGGCCGACCGCATCGAGCGCTACCTCGAAGCCAACGGCTTCCACGCCGCCGCCATCACCGGCGACGTCGACCAGCGCCGGCGCCTGCGCATCCTGCAGGACTTCAAGGACGGTACTCTGCCGATCCTGGTCGCGACCGACGTCGCGTCACGCGGCCTGCACATCGACGGCGTCACGCACGTCGTCAACTTCGACCTGCCGCTCGATCCCGAGGACTACGTCCACCGCATCGGCCGCACCGCGCGCGCCGGCGCCTCGGGACACGCCATCAGCCTCGCCTGCGAGGACTACGTCGAGGGGCTCGACGCCATCGAGAAGTACATCGGCTTCAAGCTCCCGCACGACTTCCCGGACGATGCGCTGCTCGAAAAGCACGTCGTGCATCCGCCACGCCGGCCGCGCGAGGATCGGCGCGACCGTCACGAGCGGCACGATCGTCGCGGGGGCGGTGAGCACCATCGCGAGCGCCGCCCCGCCGTACACGAGGCGAAGCCGGCGCATGCGAGCCCCGGGCCGACCGGAACCGGCGACGGGCAGAAGCGCAAGCGCCGCCGCCGTCGCCGCAAGCGTCCCGACGGCGCACCGGCTCCCGCGGGCGGCTGACGAGCCGCCTTGCGCGCGCGGCTCCTCGTCCTGCTAGCGGCGCTGCTGTTCTCGACCGCGGGCGCCGCGATCAAGGCCTGCAGCCTCACGGCATGGCAGGTGATCGCCGTTCGGTGCGCGCTGGGCGTCCTCGTGCTGCTCGCGCTCCTGCCGGAGACGCGCGTCCGCTGGCGCGCGTCGACGATCGCGGTCGGCGCCGTCTACGCGCTCCAGATGATCCTGTTCGTGTCGGCGACCAAGCTGACGTCCGCGGCGAACGCCATCTTCCTGCAGTCGACCGCGCCGCTCTACCTGCTCGTGCTGGGGCCGTGGATCCTCCACGAGCCCGTGCGCCGGCGCGATCTGCTCGTCATGGCGGCGCTCGGGATCGGGCTCGCGACGATCCTCGTCGGCGAGGTGCCGCAGACGGCGATCGCGGCGGATCCCGACCTCGGCAATGCGCTCGCTGCCGCGACCGGGCTCCTGTGGGCGCTCACGGTGACGGGCATCCGCTGGACGGCGCGCAGCGCAGCCGGCGCCGGGACCGCGCTGGTCGCGGGCAACGTGGTCGCCTGCCTCGCGTGCCTGCCGCTCGCGCTCCCGATCCGCGGCGCGACGCCGGCGGACTGGGGCATCGTCGTCTTCCTCGGCGTCGTGCAGGTGGGACTCGCCTACGTCTGCCTCTCGGTCGGCATGCGCGACGTACCGGCGCTCGAGACGTCGCTGCTCATGCTGATCGAGCCGGTCCTGAACCCGGTCTGGACGTGGCTCGTGCACGGCGAGCGCGTCGGCAGCGCGTCGCTCGCGGGCGGTGCGATCGTGCTGGCGGCGACTGCGGCGCGCGCGGTCGCGGACGCGCGTCGCGCTCCGGTGGCACCCCCATATCGGGCCGAAGTGGACCGTTGATGGATTTCGACCGGCGCGCCACGTTTGGGGGTCATGAACAGTGCGTCGCCCGCCGCACCGCAGGAGCGATCGCTCCGGGTGGACGGCACCACCCTCGCGTACGTCGAGCGAGGGAATCCCGAGGCCGAGCCCATCGTCCTGCTGCACGGATACCTCGGCAGCTACATGAGCTGGCGGCACCACACCCAGGCGCTCGCCGAGACCCATCGCGTGCTCGCGCTCGACTGGTTCGGCTGGGGACGGTCGGGCACCGGCCGGACGAGGCGCTACGACTACGACACCGAGGTCGACCGCCTGCGGCGCGTGCTCGACGCGCTCGGGGTCGGCTCGTGCAACCTCTTCGCCCACGACTACGGCGGCTTTCTCGCCCTCGGGCTCGCCGAGCGGCATCCGACCCGGGTTCGGAGGCTGGCGCTCCTCAACAGCCGCGCCCACCGGACGTTCACGCCGGCCTGGGTCACGATCTTCGGCCTGGCCGGCGCCGGCGCGCGCCTGCCGATCGTCCGCCAGATCGTCGCGCGCCTGCCGATCGGCGCGATCCATCGACGTGGTGCCCGGCGTGAATTCGCGCGGGGCGTCTTCACCGAGGAGTCGTTCGCCTACGCCGCAGGCTGGATGTCGAAGCCCGGCGGCGGACGCTTCTACGTCGACTTCTTCCGCGACTATCGGGTTCGGCCGCGCGCCGACCTCGCGCGCGGCCTGCCTGCGGTGTCGTGCCCCACGGCCGTCATCTGGAGCCGCCGCCCCTACCTGCCGGTCGAGATCGGCACCGAGCTCGCCGCCGCCATCCCGAACGCGAAGCTCACCCTCGTCGACGCCGGGCACTTCGTCATGGAAGAGCGTCCGCGCGAGGTCGCGCAGGCGCTGTCGGACCTGCTTCGCACGCCGGCGCACGACGCGCATGGGCTCGTCCACGTGGACGGCTCACCGGGCAAGGTCCGTCTCACGCGCTGACGTCGTCGAGAGCGATCGCGAGGCGCCGGATCCGGTCGCGGATGGCCGCGTCGGTGAGCGACGCGTAGCCGAGGAGCAGGCCGGCCCGGTCGGGCGGCTTCGCGCAGTGGGGGGTGATCGGGAACACGCCCACGCCGGCGGCCTCGGCGCGGCGAACGAGCGCCGGGAGCTTCTTCGCCGGCAGACGCCGCACCCAGAGCAGGGCGTGGATGCCCGCATTGACGCCGGCCACCTCGACGCGATCGCCGAGGTGCTTGGCGACCGCATCCAGCAGCACCGCACGCCGCGCGGCGTTGCGCGCCCGCGAGCGGCGCACGTGCCGCTCGCCGAGCGCGGCGACGTCGAGCCCGTCACCGTCGACGGGCGCCGTCACGATGCGCGCGCCCGCGGCGAGAAAAACGCTCCGTGCCCCGGCGTAGTGCATCTCCTCCAGCAGCACGCGATCGCCGCGATCGAGCAGCACGCGCGCCGTGAGGTCGAGCGTCTGCTGCGAGCCGTTCACGATGACGACCCGCGCGGCGTCGCACACGACGGCACGCGCGCGGTGGAGATAGTCGGCGATGGCTTCGCGCAGCGAGGGCGCGCCCTCTGGCGGGCCGTAGTCGAGATCGCGGGCGGACGCCCGGCGCGCGCCACGTCGCGTGTGGAAAATCCCGGAAGGCAGGACGGCCATAGCGGAAGTCGCACGCCAGACGCGCCGAGCGCGCCGCCCACGAGACGCGCCAGTCCCGGATGGTCTCTCCGAAGCGCGACAGACGCGGCCGCACCGTGGGCCGCCCGAGGTCCGCGTCGGGTCGCCGCAGGACCGAGGTCGCCTCGTCCGGGAGGTCGGGCGTGACGTAGGTGCCCGATCCGCGCCGCACGGAGGCGTAGCCCTCGCCGATCAACTGCTCGAAGGCGAGCGTCACCGTGTTGCGGGAGAGACCGTTGTCGGCGGCGAGCACCCGCGTCGACGGGAGGCGCGTGCCGGGACGCAGCCGGCCGCCGAGGATCTGCGCGCGCAAGGCGCGGTAGAGCTGGAGGTGCAGGAGCCCCGAACCGTCGAGCTTCAACAGCATGCCGGCCTCGGCGTGCACCTCGGTGACGAAAGTGGTCCGTTGAGAGGGCCTCCCTCCCATGGCACCCGCCTCCCCATGCTGCAACTCTTCCACGGCACGAAGCCGCACCCCTTCCTCGGCGCCGGGCGCGAGGTGCGCATCCGACGCAAACGGCCGGCGACGCGCGTGGCGCCGCCGGCCGTGTCGCGGATTCGCGGGCGCGACTACTTCTTCGCGTTCACGACCTGCAGCTCGGTGAAGGCCTCGTAGCCCCAGTGGCCGTTCTCGTAGCCGAGGCCGCTCCACTTGGAGCCGCCGAAGGGCGCGAACGGCGTGATGTCCATGTGGTGGTTCACCCACCCGGTGCCGCACTCGAGCTCCTGAACGAGCTCCATTCCCTTCTCGCGATTGCCGGTCCAGATCGAGCCGCCGAGACCGTAGTGGGTGGCGTTCGCCTGCGCGATGGCGTCGTCGATCTTCGAGTACTTGATGACCGGCAGCGCGGTGCCGAACTGCTCCTCGTCGACCAGCCGCACGCCGGGGCCGACGTTGGTCACGATGGTGGGCGGATAGAAGTAGCCCGACCCTTCGAGCCGCACGCCGCCGGCCTCGATCTTGCCGCCGTGCTTCTTCGCGTCCTCGACCAGCCCCATCACGCGATCGAGCTGCATCTTGTTGTTGATCGGCCCGAGCTGCGTGTCGGCGTCCGTGCCGGGCCCGACCTTCGCCTTCTTGGCGAGCTCCGTGAGCCCCTTCACGATCGGGTCGTAGACCTTCTCGTGGACGTAGAGGCGCTTCACGGCCGTGCACACCTGGCCGGAGTTCTGGAACGCGCCCCAGAACAAGCCCTCGGAGACCGCCTGCGGGTCGACGTCGTCGAGCACGATCGCCGGGTCGTTGCCGCCGAGCTCGAGCGTCACGCGCTTCAGGTCCTCGACGGCGTAGCCCATGATCTTCTTGCCGGTGGCGACGCTGCCGGTGAACGAGATCTTGCGCACGTCGGGATGGGTGGCGAGCTTCGCGCCGAGCTCGTTGCCGCCCGACAGCACGTTCAGCACCCCCGCCGGCACGACCGACTTCAGGATGTCGGCCACCATGAGCGAGGTGAGCGGCGTGTAGGGCGACGGCTTCGCGACCACCGTGTTGCCCGCGAGCCAGGCCGGGGCGAGCTTCCACGCGAGCAGGATCACCGGGAAGTTCCACGGCGTGATCGCCGCCACGACGCCGAGGGGCTTCCGGACGACCTTGATCGTCTTCTCGCCGTCGTCCTGCAGCGTCTCGGGCTCGGTCGCGAGGTTCGCGAAGTAGCTGAACCACATCGACGCGCCGAACACCTCGGCCATGGCGGCGGTCATCGGCTTGCCCTGCTCCTGCGAGAGCACGGCGGCGATGTCCTGCACGTGGCCCTGGATCGCGGCGGCGCACTCGTTCAGCTTCTGGCGGCGCAGCGCCTCGTCCTTGCGCCAGGTCTTGAAGGCACGCGCCGCGGCGGCGACCGCCTCGTCGACGTTGGCGCCCGTGCCCCGCGGACACTGCGCGAAGGGCTCGCCCTTGGCGGGATTGATCACGTCGTCCCATTGGCCGGTCGTCACGGACCGGCCGTCGATCACCATCGAGTATTCCATCGGGATCTCCTCTAGGGGGGTGAAGCTGCGGGCCTGGGTCGTAACCCAGGCGTGTGAGCGTGGCAACAACGGCCGGAGTCGTGGGGCGCAGAGGCGCCGCGCAGGCCGGCCTCGTCGAACGCGTAGCGCAGCACCCGTGCCGCCTCGGGCGGAGGCGCGCCGTTTCGAGCGCGGGCCCGGTCACCGTCCGATCCCGCGCGCGTGGTCGCGCATCATGCAGCGATCCATCACCACGAGGAGACCGGCGGCGCGCGCCCGCGCCGCCGCGGCCTCGTGCACGACACCGTCCTGCATCCACACCGCCCGGGCGCCGACGCGGATCGCGGCGTCGACGACCGGCGGGACCAGCTCCGAGCGCCGGAAGACGTCCACCACCTCGATCGGTCCGGGCGCCTCGCCGAGCGACGGCCAGCACGGTCCGCCCAGCACGTGCGCGATGTTCGGATTGACGGGGATGACCGTGTAGCCGGCGCCCTGCAGATACGCGGCGACGCGGTTGGAGTCGCGGTCCGGGCGATCAGAGATGCCGACCACCGCGATCCGGCGGTAGTCACGCAGGATGCGCGCGGCGACGTCGTCCATGCCTCAGCGTACGCTGCGCGGCGGGAAGCGGACAAGACGCGGGCGCGACGGCCAGCGGGCGCGCGTGCGCTCGAAGCCGGCGACGATCTTCTCCGCCATCGCGGTACGGAGCGCCCACTCGCCCGGCGTCTCCTGTCGCCGCCGCCAGGCCGCGAGCCCGGCCCGCCGCACGGCGCGCCGAAAACGATCCGGCGTCTCCCAGTCGAGCCCGCGGCACTCGACGTATGCCAGCTGCGGTACCGCGGCGGCGACCAGCGCGGCCCATTCGCCGTAGATCTCCTCGCCGCGTGCACGCGACCGGCGCGCGAGCTCGCCCGCCGCGCCGGCGGGAAGCACGAACGACGGCACGAGCACGTCGAGCCGCCCGGCGACGCCGAGCTCGTCGGCGATGAGCCGGCCGGCGACCAGCTCGGTCGCCCACAGCGGCCGGTGGTGCGAGGCGTGCGCCGTCGCCGTGCGGCCGACGAGCAGCGGGCCCTGCCGCCGCGAGAGACGGAGCACGGCCGCGAGCTCGCGCGGCGCGACGCGCAGCCAGTGCACCGCGCGATCGAAGTCGACGTAGTGGACGGCCGGCGCGGCGGTCTCGAGCGCGCCCCGGATCGCCATCCGGTAGAGCGGCCCGCGGGTGTTCGCCGGCGGCGTACCGGCATGGACTCCCGCCGCGGCGAGCTGCCGGACGATCCGCTTCGACGTCGGCGGGCTCGTCGCGACGGCGACGCCGGCATAGAGCGCGCGAAGCCGCGGCAGCGCCCGCTCGATGTCGTCGCGCAGCGCCGCCGTCGGGTCGTGGAGCGTCGCCGCGAGCGCGATCGGGAACGGCCTCACACGCCCACGACGCCTGCCGCGACCAGACCTGCGACGCGCGCCTCGTCGTACCCGATCTCGGCCAGGATCTCGCGCGAGTGCGCGCCGTGCCCGGGACCGGGGCGCCGGTACCCGATCGGCGTCCGCCCGAAGCTGACGAGCGGCCCGCCCATGGTGACCGGACCCAGTGCCGGGTCGTCCAGCGTGACGAAGGCGTCGTTCGCACGCAGATGCTCGTCGGCCAGCATCTCGGGGAACGAGAGACAGGGCGCCGCCGGAACACCGAGGGCCTCCAGACGAGCGAGAGCGTCGGTGCGCGAGACCGCGCCGAACCAGGCCGCGATGCGGTCGCCCTCGCTCCCTTCCGCAGGCGTCGCGAGCGCCACGGCGACGTCCGCGGGCGATCCGAGCGCCCTCGCCTGCTCCTCGCTCGTCGCGGCGACGCACAGCCACCCGGTCGCCGTCGGATAGAGGCGCCGCGCGGCGGCGGGCCCGAGAAAGTCCCGCCCGCCGACCGGTCCACCGGTCATGTGCGCCGCCTGGTCGACGAGCGCCGTCCGCATGAGGCTCACGTCGACGCGCTGGCCGCGGTGGCTCCGTTCGCGCGCGACGAGCGCCGCCACGACCGCGAAGGCGCCGAGCGTCCCGGCCGAATAGTCGTTGTAGGCGATCGTGTGGAAGACCGGATCGTCGGAACCGCCCTGCGCGGTCATGAAGCCCGAGCGCGCCTGGAAGACGGGATCGAAGCCGGGCAGCGTGGCGAGCGCTCCCTCCGCACCGGTCACCGAGACGAGCACGAGCGCCGGGTTCACCGCTTCCAGCCGGTCGCGCCCGAGCCCGAGCCGATCCATGACGCCCCCCCGGAAGTTCTCGACCACGACGTCGGCGCTCCGCGCCAGGTCGAGCAGCGCGTCGCGTCCCTCGGGTCGCTTCAGGTCGAGCACGACGGAGCGCTTCCCGCGGTTCCAGCCGTGGAAGCCGTACGCCGTCATGCGAAAGGGATCGCCGTCCAGCGACTCGATCTTCACGACGTCGGCGCCGAGGTCGGCGAGCAGCATCGGGCAGACGGGCCCGGCGATGAAGCTCGTGAGATCGAGCACGCGGATGCCTTCGAGACACGACCCCGCCGGCGGCGGGGGGCGAAGGGTCGCGGGCGCGCCCGGGGCGATGCGCGCCGCCGGCGGCGGCTCGAAGGGGTCGCCGGCCAGCCCGGCCGCCCGCACCTCGGGGTCGCGCAGGTACTGCTCGCGCGACTGCACCTGGCCGCACGGGATGTCGGCCGCGCGCAGCGCGCCCACCCACGCCGCGGTCGTCCGCTGCGCGAACACGGGCTCGAGCTCGCCGCGCACGAAGGCACGCAGCTCCGGCGCGCCGAACGTGATCGGGTTGCCCTGCAGTCGTTCGTCGGCGAGGAGGTCGGTGCGCCCCAGGAAGTCGAGCAGCTTCACCCAGAACGGCTGCGTGAGCGCGCCGAGGAAGATCCATCCGTCGGCGGTCGGGTAGAGGCTGTAGCTCGGGTAGACGCCGCGCGGATCGCCGCCGACGAGGAGCGCGCTCTGGTGCGACGGACCGGTCACGTAGGTGCCGCCGTTCAAGGCGAGCGAGCCTTGCAGCCCGTTCACGTCGAGGCGCTGACCGGATGCGCCGCGCAGGCGGGCGAAGTGCGCCGCGGCGACGCCGAGCGCGGCCAGCATGCCGGTCATGTAGGAGACGACGGGCGTCGCGAGCCACACCGGCCGCCCCGACCACGACCACTGGAGCGCGTGCACGCCGGTCGCCGCCTGCACGAGCGCTTCGTCGGGCGGAAGCGCCCGACGCGGTCCCGTGCGGCCCCAGGCGCTCACGCCGCAGGCGATCGGGGCGCCGTCGGCCTGCGCGCCCTCGTCGGCGATGACGGCGTCGACTGGCCCCGCCGCGGCGGCGACGCGCTTGCGACGATCGAGGATCGGGAACGGGCTCGCCTCCGCGCGCGAGACGTCCGCACCGAGGCCCGCCAGCAGGTGACCAGCATAGGTCGCGGCGAGCCCTCGCGTCCGCTCGTCCACCCGCAGCCCGGCAAGCGCGCCCGGCATCGCCGTCACGCTCGCAGGAGGTCGCCGTACGACGCGCGCAGACACGCGGCTTCGGAGAGTCCGAAGGCGTCGAGCAGCCGATCGACCGCTGCGCGGCAGCGCGCCTCGTCGTGCGTCGCGTCGACGACGGCCTCGAGCTCGAGGAACGTCCCGAGCCCGTCGACCGTGTCGAGGTGGATGCGGACGTTGTCCAGGAGCCACAGCTCGCGCCGCTTGCGAACCGTCACGAGCGGACGTGTCGTCGGCACGAGGCATGCTTCCCCCTCGGCGTCGCGCACGGGAGAGACCTCGTACGCGCTCACGCGCACGCCGGCGTCCTCGCGTCGATCGTAGCGGATCAGCTCGGCGCCGCGGCCGGTCGTGCGGAGCTTCACGCGCCGGCCGCCGTCCAGCTCGAAGTATCGGTCGACCTGGTCGTCGGCCCAGGTGAAGCGCGCTCCCACGCGGTCGGCGATCGCGCGCGCGGCGGCGAGATCGGCGAGGCGCGCCTTGATCTCGACGTTGCGCGGCATGCAGACGCCTCAGCTCACGCGCGCGATCACGGAGCGGCCGAACCACGCCAGGCGGTCGAGGTACTGCGGCCAGCTGTCGGCGCCGACGCCGACGTGGAACGCGGTCGCGCCGGCCTCGCGCCAACGGTTGACGTCGGCGAGCACCTTGTCGGCAATGACGCCCGCGGGTGCCGCGAGCGGCGCCACGAGCTGGAACGCGTCCGATCGGCCGGCGTCGTGGCGCAGGTGGCGCGCGTAGGCGGCCTTGGCCGCGAAGTCCTCGGCCGTGAGCTCCCACGGAATCCATCCGTCGGCCAGACGCGCGGCGCGCTTCACGGCGGCGTTCGAGTTGCCGCCCACCCAGAACGGCGGGCGCGGCTTCTGGACCGGGCGCGGCCACACCATCATGTCGCGAAACGAGATGAACTCGCCGTCGAAGTGCGCGACGTCGTGCTCCCAGGCCGCCGCGAGCGCCCTCAGGTACTCGTCGGTGATCTTGCCGCGGTTCTCGTAGTCGGCGCGCAGGGTCGCGAACTCGGGCTTCAGGTGGCCGCTGCCGACGCCGACGATCACGCGGCCCGCGGAGAGGTGGTCGAGCGTGCCGTACTGCTTCGCGATCACCAGCGGGTGGCGATACGGCAGCACGAGCACGTGCGGCATCAAGCGGATGCGCGTCGTGACGCCGGCGACGAACGCGAGCGTGCTGCCAGCGTCGTACCACGTCGGGCCCATCGCCTGGGCGCGCGAGACGGGGATGGCGGGGTGGTCGCTGCACGACACCCAGGCGAAGCCGGCGGCTTCGGCGGCGCGTGCGGCGTCGAGGATCTTCGCGCCGTCGACCTCCTGCTCCCAGGGGCGGACGCGCGACGGAATCTGCTGGATCGCCGGTAGCCCGGTGCCGAACTCCGGAACGGAAGACATCGGGCCGAGCTAACGAGTGCGCGGCCGGGGGTCAAGCGCGGCGGACGTGCGGGTTGCGCGCCGCACGCCCGTCGCGGCGGCTCATGCGGTCGGCCGCTCGCCGGCGAGCGCCTGCTCGACCTGCTGCACCGCCGGCCCCATGTTGCGGCGTTGCGGGAGCTGCGTGATGTCGACGCCGAGCCGGGCCATGAGCACCGGATACGACTCGAGCGGCTCGATTTCCCGCGCGGCGTCGAGCGGCGGGATCTTGGCCATGGCCTTCGCCACGTACGGCGCCAGCTCCTCGCTCTTGCGGCGCAGGTTCGCGTCGTGCCGCTCCTTGAAGCCGGGCTGCACGCGCGACGCGAAGAGCTCGAGCGACGAGCAGATGTCCTCGTGCCGGTTGTTGCCGCCCTGCTGGATGAAGATCACCTGGTCGACGCCGACCTTCTCGAAGGTCTCGAGGTTCGCCCGCACCTCGTCGGGGTTGCCGATGCCGCCGGTCGGCACGGTGGGGAACGGGGGCGCGGCTTTGAAGAGGTCCCAAATGTTCGTGCGGCCCGGGACGTGCGTGCCGGTGATGTAGTAGTGCGCGAGCGCGAAGCCGAAGAACTTGAAGCCCTCGAGCCCGAGCGCCACGGCCGTCTCGCTGTCCTCGTGGCACATGAAGCCCGTCACCATCGCGATGTTCGGATTCACCGCGCGGCCGAGCGGCGTGCACTCGCGCTTGAAGGTCTCGTAGTACTCGTCGACCCAGTACTTGGCCTCGGCCGGGTCGATGAACGCGAAGGTGAGCGCGCCGATGCCGAGGCGGGCCGCGAGCTTGATCGTGTCGCGGTTCGAGCACGCGACCCAGAGCGGCGGATGCGGCGTCTGCACGGGCTTCGGCACCACGTTCCGGCACGGCATCGAGAAGTACTTCCCGTCGTAGCCGGGGTACGGGCTCATCGACATCATCTTGGCCGTCTCGCGCACGGCCTCCTCCCACATGTCGCGCTTCTCCATGTAGGGGACGCCGAACCCCTCGAGCTCGATGCGCGAGCTCGACTCGCCGGTGCCCCACTCGACGCGGCCGTTCGACACGAGGTCGAGCGTCGCGATGCGCTCGGCGACGCGCGCCGGATGGTTGTAGCCCGGTGGCTGGAGCGTGATGCCGTGGCCCAGGCGGATGCGCTTCGTGCGCTGGCTGCACGCGGCCAGGAACACCTCGGGCGCCGAGGAGTGCGAGTATTCCTCGAGGAAGTGGTGTTCGACCTCCCAGGCGTAGTCGATGCCGAGGCGATCGGCGAGCTCCACCTGGTCGAGCGCCTCCTGGAAGAGCCGCTGCTCGGTGCCCTGCGCCCACGGTCGCGGGAGCTGGTGCTCGTAGAAGATGCCGAACTGCATCGTGGCCTCCTTCGCTGTGCTCAGGCGCCGCCGCCGAGCACGCGCTCGATGGCCTGCGCCGCCTGCGCGCGCCGCGTCTGCTGGAAGATCGCGAACTGTGCGCGCGCCTGCTCGAGCGCCTGGGTCACGAAGCCGCCGAACTCGCCTTTGCACTGGCGATCGAGCTCGTGCTCGACGTAGGAGAGGTGGAACTTCTCCTCGTCCATGACGCTCTTGAGCGCGTCGATGTCCTCACGACGATCGAGGCAGAGGAGGTGGTTCTCGAACTGGTTGTAGGCGAGCCGCTCGATCGCGTTGATCCCGGCGAACACGAGGATCCGTCGCATCTCGGGCGGCAGCGTCTCGACCAGCTTGCGCTGCTGCTGGAACTCCTCCGGGCTGTTCGCGAAGTAGCCTTCGACCTCGGTCGGCAGGGGCGGCGGCTCGACGCCGATGCGCTGCATCCAGTCCGTGAAGAGCTTCGAGTGCCGATCCTCGTCGCGATAGTGGATCTCCATCGCGGCGTGCAGCTTGCCCTCGGGCTGCATCTCGCCCAGGAGGCGGCGGAGCGCGACGACGCCGGCGTACTCGCCGATGCGGTAGTTGCCGAGGATCACCGCGTGGGCCTGCGGATGGCGTACGACTTCGCGGAACGCCGTCAGGTCCACCGGCATCTGGTTCGTCTGGTCCATGTCAGCCGTCCTTTCGTCGGCGCACCGGGTGGGTACGCTCGTTGAGCGCCCGCAGCTCGCGGTGCAGCGCTTCGATGTCGATCGCGTCGGGCTCGAGGAGCCACTGCAGGAAGATGCCGTCGAAGGTCGCGACCGTGATGATGGCGAGGCGCCGGCGCTGCGCGGCGTCGGGAACGATCTCGCGCAGACCCGCCTCGAACATGTCGCGGATCGACCGGTAGAGCTGCTGGAGACGCGTCCGCAGCTCCGGGCGCTCCTCGACGCATTCGAAGAGGAGCCACAGGACCAGGCGGCGCAGCTCGGGCCGTTCGCGCAGCGTCTCGGCGAAGAAGCGCCAGGTCGCGTCCTCGCGCGCGCCGAGCGTCGGCAGCGCCAGGATCTCGCGCGCCGGGCCATGCGCCACCTCTTCGAGCACGCGCTCGGCGACGCGCAGGAGCAGCTCCTCCTTCGAGCCGAAGTGCCAGAGGATCGAGCTCTTCGCGACGCCGACCTCCTCGGCGAGGAGGTCGAGCGACATGCCGTGGATGCCGCGCGCGGCGACGAGCCGCAGCGTCGCCTGCAGGATCGCCTCCTCGGTGCGCACGCCGCGCTCCTGTCGACCGCGCTCGCGCCGGCGTACGATCGGGCGAGTGGCGCTGGAGCGAACGGCGGCGCGGCGAGGCATAATTAACCTGACCAGTCAGTACAATTACGATTCGGCCCTGTCAAGGAAGAAGGGAGCCCCGCGGCACGCGGCCGCGGGGCTCCCGGCGATCTCAGTTGATGTAGCCCTGGCAGCTCGAGCCGGCGCCGCAGTCGGCGTCGCTCGTGCACGACTGGCCCCACGTGGCGCCGCCGCTGCAGATGCCGTCGCAGCCGTTGCCCGGAACGCTCGGGTCGCAGTACCAGTTGCCGAGCAGGATGAACATCTCGTCCTGCGTGGTGACGCCGCCTGCGAGCGGGCACGCGTCACAGATGCCGTCGTTGGCGCCCGGGCTCGAGTCGCACTTGCGATCGTCGGCCTGGAACCCGGGGGCGTCGCCCTCACACGGCTGGCCGCGCTTCGCTTCGTTGACGCAGGCGATGCCGAGGTCGCGTGAGAAGCCGCCGTTGCCCGGAACCAGGCACGGGCCGCCGGGCGCCAGCGTTCCGAACGTGGGCGGAATCGGCGATACGGAGTTCCGCTTCACGTCGTTCGGGTCGGTGTAGCCGTTGTCGTACACTGAGCAGAACTTGAACGTCCGGGTGGTCGGATCCGGGTCGTCGAGCTCGAGCGGCGGGTTGAACTCCAACTGCGTCGGGTCGTTGTACTGCGTGGTCACGAAGATGGGTGTGGTCGTCTCGGCCTTGCACAGGCCGGGGTTCGCCTTCGTGCTGCGGCAGTGCGGCTGCATGCCGGGACCCCAGATGCGGAAGAGCCGCCCGCGCGCGTGCGTGTGCGACGAGAACTCGAAGAGTCGCGTGCCGACGGGGAACGTGATCGAGCGGCAATACTCCCGCTCCTCGAACGGCGGCACGTCCTGCACGAAGATGTCGGTCGAATCGAAGATGCCGCGGATGTAGTGCACGCGGTCCTCGGAGGGCGCGAAGTACACGTTCAGCCACTGCTGGTTGTAGGTGGACTCGTCGGTGGTGTTGAACGCGTGCGAGTTCCACACCCAGATGGCCTCGGCGGGGTAGATGCCGAAGACGCCGGCGGGGAAGGTCGTGCGCGAGAACGGCTGCTGCGAGCCACCGACCGCTGGCGAGTTCGATCCGCCGTTGCCGTTGATCGCACCGGCGATGTCGGTGAAGTCGGGCGGGCCGAACGTGAGACACGCGAGCGACGACTTGAAGACGCCGAGGCACTTCACGCCGGCGCCGCACACGTCGGGCGTGCGCGGATCGCACGTCGCTCCGTCGTTGGTGCCGCCGCAGTGGAAGTTGAAGCCACCGACGCAGGACGCGCCACCCGCGCACACGTCGCCGTCGGGCGCCGCAACGCCGGGATTCGCCGGATTGCACGCCTTGCTGCGATCGGGTCCGGAGTCACAGTAGTGGTCGAGCCCCGGAGCGTTGATGCCGTACGCACCGCGGTAGATGTGGATGATCGAGTGGTGCGAGTTCGGTTCCTGGGTGAGTTCGCTCTTGTTGTAGAAGTAGCACCAGTTCGGAGTGATGCCGTCCGGCTTGGTCGGACCGCCCCAGTAGTCGGGGCACGGTGTCTTGAACGCGTCCGGGACCTGGTCCGCGACGTTGTAGTAGGTCGCATAGCAGCCCTCGTCCTCGCCGTGCGGCTTGATGGTCCAGGGATGGGCGTAATACTGCACGCCCTCACCGGCGACCGGCGGCGAAGGAGGATCCAGGTGCGGCGGCTTCACCGGCGGCAGGCACGAGTTGAGGAGCGCTTCGGTGCCCGCGACCACGCCGTCCTTCTGGGCGCTGTACTGGATCCACAGGCGCAACGCCTCGAGCTCGTCGTCGCTGAGGGCGGGGAGGCCGGACGGCATCGGCGTGCCTGGAACGGGAGCCAGGCCCTTCGTCTTCGCGGCGAGCTTGCGGTACAGGAAGCTGAAGTTCGTCGGCGACCCCGGCTCGACGCGATCCATCTGGCCGAGCTCGGAGAACACGTTGACGAGGTTCTCGTACGCCACGTCGGGGCTGAGGTTCAGGCCACCGGAATTCGCCGCGCCCGCGTCGCTGCCGTGACAGGTGACGTTCGTGCACCCGTGGCGCTCGAAGATCGCGGTCTGGATCGCATCCCAGGTGCTGTCGAACTTCTCGCACGGGCAGGAGGGGAGCGCCTTCTCCGAGGCGCCGGAGACGCGCTGCTTCCTCGTCTTCACGCTCGAGAACTGCGCGCACAGCTTCGCGTCCGAGATCGACAGCGTGACCGTCACGACCGTCTGCGGCATCGCGACCTGATAGGCCCACCCGGCGTTGCCGCCGGCGATCTTCAGGCGGCCCCCGCCACCCTTGCCCTTGCGCAGAAGGATCGAGCGGATGCCGCCCGCCGACTGGGTCTTGTCCTCGTAGCGAAGGCCCTTGCCCTTCGGCAGCGTGCGCCAGTTGGGACCGAGACGGATGAGCCCGCTGTCGCCCTCGCCGGGGCCGCCATAGATGCGCAGCGTCGAGCCGTCGAAGTTCGGGTCCATGCTGCCGAGGTCACCCGAGTACTTGGCCTGGAAGGTGACCTTCCGGCTGGAGGGGCTCTTCCCGTCCTTCAGCGAGATCTTGCTCGATGCGAGGGGGAAATCGGCGGCAAATGCGGAAGCCCCCAGGCCACCCAGGAGGGCAAGCGTCGACAGGAGTCGGGTCAGCGGGCGCATTCGGGCATCCTCCTAGACAGGTTCCGTTACCGCAAGGGGTACATATCGCTCAAGGTCGCGTCGCGTTAATCGGGCTCTATGGCCCGAGCGGACGCCTGATCGGCCGTCGAGGAGTGCTCAGATACCGCGTGCGCGGCGTGCGAGGAAGGCTCGAGTGCGCTGAACGGTCTCCGGATCGCCCTGAACGGTGAACGGGACGGCCAGGAGATCCGTCGCGCCGGCCGCGCCGAGACGCTCGATTGCCGCCCCCACCTGGCTCTCGTCGCCGACGATCGCGACGTCGGACGGACCCTCGAGGCCTTCCCGATCCAGCATCGCGCGGTACGACGGGAGCATGCCATAGACCTGGAACGTCTTCGCCGCCGACGCGCGCGCCGCCTCGACCGATTTCGTGACCGCGATCGGCAGGCCCACGACGACGCGCGGCTCCGGCCGATTCGCCGCCGCGGCCGCCTCGCGAATACGCGGCGCCGTGTGCTCGGCGATCGTCTTGGGGCCGGTCATCCACGTGATCGTTCCGTCGGTTTCCCGTCCCGCGAGCGCCAGCATCTTGGGCGCGAGCGCCGCCACCAGGATCGGGCACGGCTTCGCCCCCGGGACCGACATGTTCGCGTTGACGCGGTACTCCGACCCATTGTGACTCACCTGCCCGGTGCGTACGAGCGGACACAGCACCTGGAGGTACTCCCGCATGTGCGAGTACGGCTTGGCGAACGAGAGGCCGAGCATCCCTTCGATGACGATCTGGTGCGAGAGGCCGATGCCGAGGCTGAAACGCCCGCGCGAGATGGCGGCCGCCGAGAGCGCGGCCTGCGCCATCGCCACCGGGTGGCGCGGATACGTCGGCACGACCGCCGTGCCGAGCTCCATGCGCGAGGTCTCGCGGGCGCAGACGGCGGCCGCCATGATGGCGTCCATGCCGAAGATGTTCGCGAGCCAGCCGCTCGCGAAGCCGTCCGCCTCCGCCTGCTTCGCCTGCGCGACGAGGTTGTCGATCGTTCCCGGAGCCGCGGTGATCTCGCCGATGCCGATGCCGATGCGCATGGACGGGGCTTGTATCGCAGGGCACCGAACCTTGACACCCCGGCGACGCCGCGGGTAGCTAGCGCGCGCGATGAACGGCAACCTGAGTGGCGTCCGTGTGCTCGATCTCACCGGCGAGCCCGGCCACTTCGCGGGCAAGCTCCTGGGCGATCTCGGCGCCGACGTCGTGAAGGTCGAGCCGCCCTCGGGCGATCCCGTCCGGCGCCGCGGTCCCTTCTGGGGCCACGCCGACGATCCCGAACGCTCGCTCGTCTGGCTCGCCTACAACACCTCCAAGCGGGGCATCACGCTCGACGTGACGACGCCGCGCGGCCGTGACCTCTTCCTCGCGCTCGCCGGGCGTGCCGACGTCGTCGTCGAGACCGAAGCGCCCGGCACGATGGCGGCGCGCGGCCTCGGGTGGGACACGCTACACGCCCGCAACCCGCGCCTGGTGCTGTGCTCGCTCACGCCGTGGGGACAGAGCGGGCCGTATGCGGGCTGGCGGGGCTCGGACCTCACCACGCTCGCCACCTCCGGCAACCTGCACTGCACCGGCGATCCGGATCGCGCGCCGGTGCGCTGCTCGCTGCCGGTCGCGTACTATCACGCCAGCATCGAGGCGGCGCTCGCGGTCACGTTCGCGCTCGTGGCGCGCGAGCGGACGGGACGCGGCCAGCACGTCGACGTCGCCATGCAGGCGGCCATGATCATGCCGAACATGGCGACCGCGTCCATGTTCAAGATGAACGGCAGCCGCGGCGCCCGCGCGGGAGCGTTCTTCCGCCAGCCGAAGAGCGAGCAGCGTGAGATATGGCCGTGCAAGGACGGCTTCGTCTCGTTCGCGCTGCGTGGCGGCCCGGCGCGCGTTCCGGGCTTGATCGCGATGGTGAAGCTCATGGACGAGCACGGCATGGCGTCCGCCGCGCTCAAGGCGACCGACTGGAAGACCTACAACCACAACCTGCTCACGCAGGCCGAGGTCGACGCGCTTTCGGCCGAGTTCGGCGCCTTCTTCCTCTCGAAGACCATGACCGAGCTGTTCCGCGCCGCCGTCGAACGCAACCTCATGCTCGCACCGGCGAACACGGCGCGCGAGATCGACGCGTCCGAGCAGCTCGCGTCGCGCGAGTTCTTCGTCGAGATCGACAACCCCGGGCGTGGCCGGCTGCGCTACCCGGGATCGTTCGCGAAGACGACGTCGGCGTCGGGCGGCGCGGCGGTCGGCATCCGGCGGCCGGCGCCGCGGCTCGGCGAGCACACGCGCGACGTGCTGGCGGAGATCGGCGTCACCGAGGCGATGGTGGTCGAGCTGCGCGCGGCGGGGGTGTGCTGATGGACATCTTCGGCGGCACGACGATCCTCGAGATGGGCGCGGGCGCGGCGGGGCCCGTCGCCACGCGCTACTTCGCCGACTGCGGCGCGACCGTGATCCGCATCGAGTCGAAGGCACGGCCCGACTTCCTGCGGACGTTGAAGCTGACGCCGAACACGCCGGGCGGGCTCGACGCCGCCGAGCATTTCGCCGTCCTCAACGTGAACAAGCTCTCGGTGGCGCTGAACCTGTCCATGCCCGAAGGCGTCGCGGTCGCGAAGCGCCTCGCTCTCCGGGCGGACGCGGTCGCCGAGAACTTCGCGCCGGGCGCGATGAAGAAATGGGGCCTCGACTACGCGACCCTGGTCCGCGAGCGTCCCGACCTCGTCATGATCAGCACGTGCCTCAACGGCCAGACCGGGCCGCATCGCTTCTACCCCGGCTTCGGCGGCCAGGGCTCGGCGCTCTCGGGCTTCAACCACCTGACGGGCTGGCCCGATCGCGAGCCCCTGGGCCCGTACGGCACGATCACGGACTCGCTCTCGCCGCGCTTCGCGGCCCTGCTGCTCGCGTCGGCGCTCCTGCATCGCGCACGCACGGGCGAGGGCCAGCACATCGATCTGGCTCAGGTCGAGGGCGGCATCATCTGCCTCTCCGAAGCCCTCGTGACGTTCGCGGCGAACGGCGAGGCGCTCGGGCGCGTCGGCAACCGCTCGCGTCACGAGGTGCCGCACGGCGTCTTCCGCTGCAAGGACGCCGCCGACGGCCGCGAGCGATGGATCGCGATCGCCGTCCACGACGACGCCGACTGGCGGCGCCTCGTCGACGCGATGGGCAAGCCCGCGTGGGCGACCGACACGTCGCTCGCGACGCTCGCCGGCCGGCTCACGCGCATCGGCGAGGTCGAGTGTCACGTCGACGGCTGGACGCGCACGCACGACGCCGGCACGCTCGCCGAACGGCTGCAGCAGGCCGGTATCGACGCCGCGCCGGTGCAGGACCTGGGCGACGTCCACGACGACCCGCAGCTCGCGCATCGCCGCCAGTTCCGCTGGGTCGACCATCCCGTCCTCGGCCGCCACCCCGCCGAGATGAACGCCATCGTCTTCCCCGACACCCCCGCCGACATCCGCATCCCCGCCCCCAAGCTCGGCGAGCACACCACCCGCGTCCTGCGCGATCTCCTCGGCATGTCCGCCGACGAATACGCCGGACTCGAGAGCAAAGGCGTTCTCGCCTGAGCGAAGAGGCGCGGGTCGCTTCCCGGTGAAACGCGCCACGGCCGACGCGCCCCTCGTTGACAGCCCGGGAACCCTCCGGTCTAACCGCCGGTGGAGGCCTGCCCCCATGGAATCGCACGATCTCGCCGAAGCCCGCCAGGAAGCCCGAAAGATCCTCCTCGACCTCGCTCGGTCGATCGATCGGCGGCTCGACGTCGAGGTGCGCGACATCCCCGGCCAGGAGCGCCTCCACGTGACGCTGACGCACGGCCAGAAGCATTCGCACACCGAGCTGTCGCTGCAGACCGTGCTCGCGGCGCCGGGCGACGCGGTCTCCAAGCACGAGCTGAAGCTCAAGCTGAAGCGGGTCGCCGACACCATGCTCTTCCGCCCGATGCCGAACCACCGGGTCTCGGTGAAGCCCGTGCCGCCGCCGGGCGGCCAGCAGACGCCGCGCGGCGTCGGCCGCGGACGGCGCTAGAGAACGCCGACCCAAGACTAGGTCTTGGGTCGGGGGCGAGAGTGCAGCGTTGGTGGCACGCGCGACCGGTATGCCGCGGCCGGCGAAGCCGGCGCGGCAGGGCGAGGTACGCGCGCAGCGTTGAAGCACGACGACGCAACACGTCCTGTCCGCACCAATTCTCTCGTGCGTGCTAGCGTTGCCGCGCCGGCTTCGCCGGCCGCGGCATGCAGGTTGTGCGTGCCTCTGACGCCACACTCTCGGTTCTCCCGACCCAAGACGCAGTCTTGGGTCGGAGAAGACCTCAGGTTCTGGCGGCGCGGCCCTTGGGGGCCGGAGGCTGGAGCGCGGCGCGTGCCTTGGCGTGCAGGTAGTCCTCGTAGTTGCCGTGGTAGAGGATCGCCTTGCCGGTGCCGACCTCGATCACGTGCGTCGGCAGCTTGTCCAGGATGTAGCGGTCGTGCGCCACGATCACGACCGTGCCGGTGTACGCCTCGAGCGCACCCAGCAGGACCTCCTTCGCCGTGAGGTCCAGGTGGTTCGTCGGCTCGTCGAGCAGGAAGCAGTTCACGGGCTCGAGCAGGAGCTTGGCGAGGGCGAGGCGGCTCTTCTCGCCGCCCGACAGGACGCCGACACGCTTCTCGACCGCGTCGCCCGAAAACAGGAAGGCGCCGAGGAGCCCGCGCACGTGCGGCGCCGTCTCGGCGGTCGCGATGCTCATCATCTCGTCGTAGACCGACCGCGTCGTCGACAGCATCTCCGCGTGGTCCTGCGCGAAGTAGCCGAGGCGGACGTTGTGTCCCACCTTGCGCTCGCCGCCGTCGAGCGCCAGGACCGCGGCGAGCATCTTGAGGAGTGTCGTCTTGCCGGCGCCGTTGGGTCCGACGATCGCGACGCGCTGGCCGCGCTCGATCGTCACGTCGGCGTGGTCGTAGACGATCTTCCCGTCGTAGCGCTTGCTCGCGCCCCGGAGCTCGAGCACGACGCGGCCGCTGCGCTGCGCCTCGGGCAGCCGCAGGCGCAGCTCGCGCTCGTGCCCGTCGGGCGGCGGGAGGCGCTCGATCTTCTCGAGCTGCTTGATGCGGCTCTGGACGAGCGCCGCCTTCGACGCCTGGTAGCGGAAGCGCGAGATGAACGCCTCGATGCGCTCGATCTCGGCCTTCTGGTTCTCGTAGGCCGCGCGCGCGAGCTCGAGGCGGGTCTCGCGCTCCTCGAGGTAGCGGCTGTAGTTCATGCCGTAGTCGGTGATGCGCCCGTGCAGTACCTCGGCGATGCGGTCGACGGCGACGTCGAGGAAGTAGCGATCGTGCGCGACCAGGATGACGGTGCCGGGATAGGCCGCGAGGAACTCCTCGAGCCAGTTGCGCGCCTCGAGATCGAGGTAGTTGGTCGGCTCGTCGAGCAGGAGCACGTCGGGGCGCTGGAGCAGGATCTGCGCGAGCGCGACCCGCATCTGCCACCCGCCCGAGAGCTCCCCGCAGTCGCGGTCCATGTCGGCGTCGCCGAAGCCGAGGCCGCGCAGCACGGTCTCGGTCTCGGACTCGATGTCGTAGCGACCGCGGTGCTCCCACTCCTCGCAGATGGCCGTGTAGCGCGCGAGGATCGCTTCGTAGTCTTCCGCCTGCGGATCGACGGTGGCGAGCTGGTGCTCGAGGTCGGCGCGCCGCGCCTCCAGCTCGTGCAGCTCGGCGAACGCCGCCAGCGCGTGGTCGAGGACCGAGACGCCCGAGATGCCGAGGATGTGCTGCGGCAGGTAGCCGACGCGCGTCCCCTTCGGCAGCGCGACCTGGCCGTCGTCGGGCTCGAGGGCGCCGGCGAGGATCTTCAGCAGCGTCGATTTGCCGGCGCCGTTCGGGCCCGTCAGGCCCACGCGTGCGCCGTCCGGGACCGCCCACGACACGTTGTCGAAGACGATCTGTGACCCGTAGCGCTTGCTCACTCCCGCCAGGGACAGCATCGAATTCCCAAGGATGCCGGCACCGGCCGGTCGGCGCAACGTCGCCGTCCGCCGGCGCGCGCGTCACGGCGTACAGGCGGTGGGATTGCAGACGTCGCCGGCGGCGCTGAGGCACGGCGGCAGGTTGGGCGAGGTCGGCGACGGCGTGGCGACGAAGGTGCCCGTCCAGTGCCCGCGGTCCCCGATGCACGCGCCGAGCGCGCCGCACACCGGCCGGTGGCCGCGGTAGTCGACCTTGAACGCTCCCGACGGCCAGTCGTACCACCCTCGCTGCGTCTGGTGCCGGCCGAAGCCGAGGTAGGTCGCGCCCCACCCGCCGACGCACGTGTCGGGACCCGGCGCCGCGCCGTCGCACTCCTCCGTGACGCAGAAGCCGCCGGGCTGGAAGCGGAAGATCTCCACGCCGCCGGGCGAGGTCGACCGGCACGACGTCGCCGGGTCGTTCGGCGGGCACACCCGGAAGTGCGCCGCGCCCGCGTTCATGATCGCGATGATGCTGGTCGACACGTCCTGACACGCTCCGTTGCACGCGGCGCCGAGCGTCGTGTCTTCGGTGTCGATGCAGAACGAGTTGTACGGCACCACCATCTGCCGGCAATCCCCTTCCGGCGGTCCCCAGCAGACGACGAGATGACCCGTCACGCCGACCGTGCGCTCGAGAGTCGGGCACTGCGACCGCACGCTGGCGCGCATCGTGAGCGTGCTCGTCGTCGCGTCGGGCGCGAACGGTTGCCCGAGATCGTAGACGACGGGAACGTAGCCCGACGGGCACGAGACGAGGCCCGCCTGGATCTGGGCACGTACGTCGGGGCACCCGCACTGCAGCCCGCCGGCGAGCTGTCCCTCGTTGCACCTGCCGCTGGCCCTCGCGAGCGAGGCCACGAGCAGGGATGCCAGCGCGATCGTCGTGCGTGACATGACCGGCACGATCCCACCGCGCGTCGCCGCCCGTCAACAGGAAAACACGGCGCGGTGCGGCGTCACGCCTCGACCGCCGACACCTCGACGGGCGCCGCGATCCCCTTCAAGGGCAATGCGCCGCACGCGACCAGATTCACTTTCCGGCCCCGGTCGAGCGCGCGCCGCGTCGACTCGGTGATCGAGCGTCGCGTGCAGGGCGTCGGGCGCGCTCCCGCCGCCGAGGGGATCGACGTAGTTGTAGTAGAAGAACATCGTGACCGCGCCCATGACGTTGGCCGGAATGATCGAGAGCGCCGTCAGGCGGCGGATGAGCCCCGGGCGCATCGTGCCCGGGTCGATCGTGTACGGGCGAGGCGCGTCCATGGGGCCCTCAGCCCCGTAGACGTAATCCGGCGGGCAGCGACTCGTCGAGGAGCCGCGCCTCCTCGCGCGCCTCGAGCGGCACGACTTCGCGCACGAGCCGCGCGAGCCGTGCGCCGTCGGGCTCGCGCTCGAGACGGAGCGCGACGCGATCGCGCAGCGCGGCATCGAGGTCCCGCTCGCGATCGCCCGTCATGCGTGCGACCTGGGCCAGCGCGAACGCCGTGGCGTCGGGGCGCGTCCAGGCCGCGCCGAGCAGCTGCTCGACCACGTCCGCCGCCGCGCGAGGCGGCACGACGCAGTTCGCCGGGCCTGCGATCGGCGCGCGCGCAGCGACGCGCGCGAGCGCCCACGCCTCCTGGTCGGTCGCCTTGCCCTTCGCGACCGTCTGCGCGAGCACCAGCGCCAGCTCGGCGCGCGCCGACGCCGCCAGCCGCTCGCACCCGCCGACCGCCTGCCACATCTCGCGCAGCTCCTGCGGCGCGGCCTTGGGGCCCTTCGTCCTGCCGCGTCCCGTGAGCTGCGGCCGCACGAGCTCGAGCACGTGCTGCTGCTGGCGCGCGCCGAGCCCGCCCGCGACGCGCTTCCAGAGGTTCCACATCTCGGCGCGGCACTGCACGGAGCGCGGGTGGCGCAGCTCGGTGCCGAGCACGCGCCAGAGCTTGTCGATGCGGATCTCGTCGCCGGGATCGCCGAAGCCGGGGCGGAGGAGGAACCCCGCCAGGTTCAGCCACCGCGCCTCGTGCGCCGGGCTCCGCGCGCGGCGCGGCTCGAGGGTCCACAGGACGTCCCACGACGCGCGGATCGTAGCGAGCGGCCAGGCGTCGCGGCCGGCGTCGAGCGCGGTCTCGAGCCGGCGCATCAGCGAGACGGGATCGTCGGCACCTTCGAAGGTCTCGCGGAGCAGGCGTTCGGCTTCGGCGACCCGCGCCGGATCGACGACGATCGCGGCCTGCTCGGCGGGTACGGCCTCGTCCGCGACCGTATCGCGCAGCCGCAGCTCGAGCCGCCAGCGATGCTCGGTCGAGCGCGACTTGAGCGAGAGCTCGAGCGTGCCGATCTCGGAGAGGCGAACCTCCACGTGCACCGGCAGCGATCGCTCCTCGAGCTTCTTCCCGAAGCGGACGACGGTGCGCAGCGGCGGCAGCGCGGTCAGCGCGTCGGGGCGCGCGTCGACGAGGTCGCCGGCGTGCTCCCCCGTGCGATCGGTCGCGGTGAAGAGCGGGAAGGCGACGGGACGGTTCGTCGTGAGCTCGAGCTCGCGACCCGAGAGGTCGGCCGTCTCGCCCTCTTCCATGCCGCGTGGCACGACGCAGAGGAGCTGCTCGTCCTGGAGGCCCAGATAGTACGTGCGCGCCGCGCCGCTGCCGATGCGCACGCCTTGTCCGCGCCGGACCAGGCCGTAGTACGCCGCGCCCCGCGCGACGGCGAGCTGGAGCGAGTCGGCATCGAGCACCGCCGGGCGCCAGTCGCCGCCGGGCTCGTGCCACGCACCGACGATGGCGGCGATGCGCTCGCGCACGGCGGCGGGCTCGAGCGCGCCGCCGTTGAAGAGGAGCGCGTCGGGCCGGACGAGCGCATGCGCGCCTTCTCCGGCGGCGTCGCGCTGGCGGGCCAGGAACTCCGCCAGGTGACGCGTGATCGCGGCGTCGGCGGCGAACGGCAACCCCCACTCGCGAAGCCCGCTCGCGCCGCGCTGCGGCCGCGCGTCGGCGTCGACGCGCGGAAAGAACCCGTCGAGCACCAGGCGGTCGAGCTCGTCGCGCGTGACCGAGGTCGCGAGTGTGCCGCCGACGACGCCGCTGCCGCGCCCGGCGACCGTGACGCGCACGTCGCGGACCGCATCGTTCGAGAGCATGGCCTCCTTGGCCGCCCGGCACTGGCTCACGAGGAGATGGAAGCGCGGCGGGTCGAGCTGCCCGCCGGGGACGAGGCGCGCTTCGGCCGTCCGCGCCAGCGCCAGGTCCATGTTGTCGCCGCCGAGCAGCAGGTGCTCGCCCACCGCGACGCGCTCGAGCCCGAGCTCGCCACGGCTGCCGCGCGCGGCGACGAGCGAGAAGTCGGTCGTGCCGCCGCCCACGTCGACGACCAGCACGAGCGGCGTCGCGGCGATGCGCGCCTTCCAGTCGCGCTCGTGCGCGACCAGCCAGGCGTAGAACGCCGCCTGCGGCTCCTCGAGCAGCACGAGGCGCGGGATGCCGGCCGCGGCCGCGGCCTCGAGGGTCAGCTCGCGCGCGACCTCGTCGAACGACGCCGGCACGGTGAGCACGATGTCCTGCTCCGCGAGCGGCTCGGGAAAGCGCGCGTCCCACGCCTCGCGGAGGTGCCTGAGCGTGCGCGCCGACGCTTCGACGGGCGACAGCTTCGGCACGTCGTCGGCGGCGCCCCACGGCAGGATCGCCGCGGTGCGATCGACGCCGCCGTGACAGAGCCAGGACTTGGCCGAGCCCACGAGCCGGCCCGACACACGCGCGCCCTGGTCGCGGGCGAGCACGCCGACGCAGTAGCTGCGTCCCGCCGCCCACGGCAGATCGAGACTCCCCGGCGGCAGATCGTGCGCGCCGGCGAGGTAGCAGAACGACGGCAGCGTCTCGCGCGCGTCGACCTTCCCGGGCGCCACCAGCTGCGGCACCGGGAAGACCCGGATCGTACGACCCGCCTGCGTGTCGACGTACGCGCAGGCGGTGTTGGTCGTGCCGAGGTCGATGCCGACGAGGTAGCGCGCCGCCATCAGGGCGCGGCCTGCCGCACGTTGAGCTCGAGCTTCCAGCGCCCCTTGCCGTCGCGGGCGACGCAGTAGAGCTCGAGGGTGCCGATCCCGGTCGCGTGTGCCCGCAGGTGCACCGGCACCGTGCGCCCGTCCTGATCCTTCGCCGTGAGCGCGGCCTCGATCGGCGCCAGCTCTTCCAGCTCGCCGGGCTGCCAGCGCTCGACGATGGTCCCGGCGACGTCGTCGCGGCGGACCGAGGAGCCGAAGAACCGGAACTCAGCCGGCTCACCGACGACGAGCCCGAACTCCGCGTCCGGCACCGCGATCTCGGTGCCTTCCTCCATGCCGAACGGCGCCACGCAGAGCGCCTTCACGGGCGCCGCCATGCCCGGCACCGCCGGCGCCGCCACCTCGATGCCGACGTAGTACGCGCGCGCAGTGCCGCCGCGGATGCGCACGCCGCGGCCGCGCCGTGCGAGGCCGTAGGCCGCTGCGCCCTCGGCGACCGCGAGGTCGGGATGCGCGCCGGCGAGCACGCGGACGTCGCCGCCGCGCCACGAGCGCAGGACCGACGCGAGCCGCTCGCGGAAGCGCGGCGCGTGCATGACGCCGCCGTTGAACAGCACGGCGGAGACTCCCTCCGGCGCGACGTCGTGGTGGCGCGCGACGAACGCCGCGATGTGCCGCGTGATCGCCGCGTCGCTCGCGTACGGCAGGCCGATCTCCTGGAGGCCCACGCGCCGTGTCGCGTGCGGCCGCGCCTCGGGACCCACCTTCGGGAAGAACCCGTCGATGAGCGTCGCTTCGACCTCGACGCGGCCGAGGTCGGTGCGCACGGCACCGCCGATCACCTTGCGCGAGCGCCCGAGCACGACGACCGGCTCCTTGTCGCGTGTCGGATCGGCGAGGAGCTTCTCCTTCGCCTCCCGGCAGGCGTGCACGAGGCCGCGGAGCTGCCACTCGTCGAGCGACGTCCCCTGCGCCGCGAGACGCTCGCACACCGCGTGTGCGAGCGCGAGGTCCATGTTGTCGCCGCCGAGCAGGATGTGGTCGCCGACCGCCTTGCGCTCGAGGCCGAGCGATCCGCTCTCGTCGCCGACCGCGACGAGCGTGAGATCGGTCGTTCCGCCGCCGACGTCGCAGACGAGGATCACGTCGCCAACGTGCACCTCCGTGCGCCAGCCGCCGCGCGTGGCGGCGAGCCAGGCGTAGAACGCCGCCTGCGGCTCCTCGACGAGGTGCACGGTCGGAAGGCCGGCCTGCGTCGCCGCGCGGACGGTGAGCTCGCGCGCCGCGGCGTCGAACGACGCCGGCACGGCGAGATAGAGCTCCTGCTTCGCGAGCGGCGCCGGCATCGCGGCATCCCACGCCGCGCGCAGATGCGCGAGGTAGGCCGCCTGCGCGTCGACGGCCGAAACCTTCGCGACGTCCGCCGGCGCGTTCCACGGCAGGATCGGACCGCGCGGATCGACGCCGACCGAGCAGAGCCACGACTTCGCCGACGACACGACGCGCCCGGGCACCTCGGCGCCGCGCGAGCGCGCGAGCGCGCCCACCGCCAGGTCGGCTTCGCCCCACGGGAGCGCCAGGCTGCCCTTCGGCAGCTCGCCTGCCGCGGGCAGATAGAGGAAGGACGGCAGCCGGTCGTGCGCCTCGACGAGGCCCGCCTTCACGACCTGCGGGATCGGGAGCACCGCCGCCGCGTGCGCCTCGGCGTCCGGTGCGAGGGCGCTCGTGTCGACGTACGCGACGACCGAGTTCGTCGTCCCGAGGTCGATGCCGACGACGTATCGCGCGCTCACCCGATCTCGACCTCCGCCGGCGCGACGACCTTCGGATCCTGACCGGTGCGCGGCGGGAGGTTCACCGACTTCACGCGCCAGCCCGCGTGGCGGAGGACGCCCGTGAACGGCGGGGTGCCGCTGACGTTCCCGACCAGCCGGATGGCCGCCGGATCGAAGCCCGCGGGAACCGTCACCGTCGCGCCTTCGTCGCCCGGCATGATGGGCTCGATCGCGACGGCGCCTTCGAGCGCCTTGCGGCAGCTCGCGTGGATGCCGCGCGTGGCCGCGCCGATCTGCTCGTCCGTGTACGGCGCGATGTCCTCGCTGAAGAAGTCGACGAGCCGCCCTTCCTCTTGCAGCGTCGCGAGCAGGCGGAGCGCCGCGTTCTCCGCCGGCTCGGCGGGCTTGGTCGACGGTACGGCCACTGCGCTCGCCGTCCCGGACGCCGACGCGCCGGTTCCCGCGACCGCCGCGACGGCGAGCGCGAGAACGAGCGGGCCCGCGAGGAGCAGCGCGAGGCACGGCGCGCACCCCGCGACCTCCGGGCGCTGGCCCAGCACCGCGTAGTTGCCGCCTGCGAGCGCGAGACCCAGCACGAGCGCGACCCCGTAGGTCTTCATGCCCGCTCTGCTATCACACGCGAACGCTCCGGCAACCGCGGCGCCGTGACGACGAGCGCGGCTCCCAGCACGAGCGACGTCGCCGCCGCGACGGCGAGCGTTGCATCGAGACCGACGTGAGCGGTCGCGACCCCGCACAGGCCGACGACGCTCGCGAGCGCGAGCCGCGACACGAGGCTCTGCACGGAGAGGATCGTCGCGCGCAGCCGGGAGTCGACGAGCCGGTTCATGAGGACGTTCAGCAGCGGCATCCAGAGCCCGTCCAGCACGCCGCGCGTGAGGATGACGAGCGCGCCGACGGGGCTCGCGACGGCGGCCATCGCGCCCAGGCCGACGGCGGGCACGGCGGCCATGAGCGCCGCGCTGCCGCGTACGCCGAGGCGCGACTCGATGCGGTGCGCGCCGGTCGCGACCAGCGCGGTCACGACCTTCGTCGCGGCGACGACCGCGCCGAACAGGGCCAGCGGCACCCCGATCGCGCGCAGGTACGGCTGCTGCAGGAAGAAGTAGACGTGCGAGGCGGAGACGACGAGCGCGGCGAGCGCGATCGTCCAGCGGACGGCGGGCGTGCGGGCGACGACGCGCGCGGCGTCGCGCAGGATGCCGCGCGCGCGGTGGTGACGCGGCGGCTCGCGGAGACACGCCGCGGCCACCACCGTCGCGCTCCCCGCGGCGATGTTCGCGACGTACGGCCAGGCGAGGTCGTGGGCGGCGAGGATCGACCCCGCGATCGCCACCGCCCCCGAGCCGAGCGACGAGATCGCCTGGGAGAGGCTCTCCGCGCGCGGATAGCGGTCGAGCGCGCCGGCGGTGTCGAGCGTGTCGTAGAGCAGCGCCGAGTCGGCGCCGGAGCGCAGCGCCGAGACCATCGCGAGCATCGTCTCGAGCACGACCGCCATGCCGAGGCTCGGCCACCACAGGATCCCGGCCGAGCCCACCGCGAGCACGACGCCGCTGGCGACGAGGCACAGTCGCCGCGACACGCGATCGGCGAGCGCGCCGAACGGCACGTCGAGGAGTGCCCGCACCAGCACGAAGTACGATTGGAGCCAGAGCACCGCCGAGAGCGAGAGGCCGACGCGCTCCTGGTAGAACACCACGAAGACGGCCTGCGAGAAAACGGCGCCCGCGGTCGCCTGGTAGACGAAGTACGGCGCGAGCGACGGCACGGGCGAAGCCTAGCGAACGCCGTGGCGGTTTGCATTGCGGCGGCGAACCCGACAAGGATTCTCGCTTCACATGGCCACCGCCTTCGAACGCTACGTCCGCCTCCTGGTCCGATTCCGCTGGCTCGTGCTCGCCGTCGTCGCCGCCCTGACCGTGCTGGTCGGCAGCGGCATGACCAAGCTCCGCAGCGAGTTCAGCGTCGAGGCGAGTCTCCCCGCGAATCATCCCTTCGTGCAGATCGACAAGGAGATCCGGGCCGAGTTCGGCGGCCGGCGCACCCTCATCGTCGCGATCGTGCCGCGCGAGGGCGAGGTCTGGCAGACGCCGGTGCTCGAGATCGTGCGCGACTTCACGCTGGCGGCGCTCCGCCTCCCCGACATCATGGCGCAGAACGTGGTGAGCCTCGCCGCCCCGGCGGTCCGCTACGTCGAGGAGTCCGGCGGCTCGATCAAGGTCGACTACCTCATGCGCGACGCCCCGAAGACGCCCGAGGAGATCGCGCGTCTGCGGGCGAAGGTCGAGAGTGATCCGCAGCTCCGGGGCATGCTCGTCACGCCCGACCAGAAGGCCGCGATCGTCGTCCTCGACTTCTTCGAGGGCAAGCAACAGTCGTGGGAGGTCGCGAATGCCGTCCTCGCACTGGCCGAGCCGTATCACGACCGCGGCGTCGACGTCTGGATCGCCGGCGAGCCCACCTTCGCCCTGACCGACCTCGACCAGTCTGCCATGCTCATGCGCCGGATCCCCGTCACGTTCCTCGTGATCGCGGTGATGCTGCTCGTCTCGTTCCGGAGCTTCCAGGGCATGTTCATCCCCATGCTCACGGCGACGCTCTCCACCGTGTGGGGGCTCGGCCTGCAGGGACATACGGGCATTCCCATCGACGGCTGGAACGCGGCGGTGCCGATCCTCCTCATCGCGGTCGCGGCCGCGCATTCGGCCCAGATGTTGAAGCGGTACGTGGAAGAGGTCGTGCGGACGCGGGACAACCGCGCCGCCGTCATCGAGTCGACCGTGAAGATCGGTCCGGTCATGGTCGCGGCCGGCGCCACCGCCGCGCTCGGCTTCGCGTCGCTCGCGCTCTTCGGCGTCCGGTCCATCGCGAACTTCGGGCTCTCGTGCGCCTACGGCATCGGCAGTGCCGTCTTCCTCGAGCTCACGCTGATCCCGGCGTTGCGGGCGGTGCTGCCCGCCCCGAAGCACGTTCCGCCCGAAGGCGGCGTCACGACCGCGGTCCTCGCGACGCTCGAGCGCGCGATCCTGCGCGGCAACGGGCGCCCCGTCCTGATCGGCACGGCGATCGCGCTCGTGCTCTCGCTGGTCGGCATCGCGCGCATCCGGACGTTCGGCCCGACGCGCGAGTACATGCCGAAGGGGAGCCTCCCGCGCGTGCATCTGGACGAGATCCAGAAGCACTTCCCCGGCACGGTCACGATGACGATCCTCTACGAGGGAGCCGAGGGCAGCGCGAAGACGGTTCCCTTCCTGCAGCACATGGCGGCCATGCAGGCCGAGCTCGAGAAGGACCCGCTCGTGCTGCGCACGGCGTCGCTCGCCGATCTCGTGAAGACGCTCCACAAGACGTTCGCGGCGGATGCGCCGAACCCGTATCGCGTTCCCGACGACCAGGAGCTGGTCTCGCAGCTCATGTTCCTCGGCGACTCGCCGGCCTTCGAGCGGTTCGTGGATCGCGCGCAGACGAAGGCGATCGTCATGGCGTACCTCACCGACGACGACTCGGCGCTGGTGGGTCCGCTCGTCCGTCACACCGAGGCGTGGCTCCGCGACCATCCGCCGCCCGACGGCGTGAAGGTGCTGGTCGCCGGCGGCGCGGGACCGACGATCCTCGCCGTGAACGAGCACACGACCTACGGGAAGCTCGTGAACATGGTCGTCGTGCTGCTCGCGATCTACGCCATCTCTTCGACCATCATGCGCTCGGCGACGGGTGGGCTGTACGTCGTCTGTCCGATCGTCGTGACCGTGATCGAGCTCTTCGGCATCCTCGGCTGGACGGGCGTGCGGTTCGACATGGGGTCGTCGTCCGTCATCTCCATGGCGGCCGGCATCGGCGCCGACTACGCCATCTACTTCCTGTATCGGCTCCGCGAGGAGCGGAAGCGCTCGGCGACCGACGCCGAAGCGTTCGGCATCGCACTCAGGACGTCCGGCCGCGCCGTGCTCTTCGTCGCCGCGTCGATCGGCGCCGGGTTCTCGGTCGAAGCCATCTCGCCGTACCTCGGCATGCGCCTCTTCGGCACCCTCATGCCGCTCGCGATGCTGCTCTCGTGCTTCGCGGCGCTCTCGCTCATGCCCGTGCTCGTGCTGCGCACCCGGCCGCGCTTCATCTTCGGCCACGAATCGACGCCCGTCGTCTCTCCGATGCCGTCCGTCGCCGCGAGCGGGTGAGAGAGTCTCGCGATGGGCCTCGCCGACGTCCACGCGCATCTCACGCACCGCAAGCTGCTGCCGGACATCGACGCGATCGTCGCGCGCGCGACCGCCGCGGGGCTGACGACGATCGTGTCGAACGGCCTCAACCCGCGCGACAACGAGGCGACGCGCACGCTCGCCGCGCGCCACCCGGTCGTGAAGCCCGCCTTCGGCTTCTATCCGGTCGACACGGTGCTCGCGGACATGGTGACGATGGGCGTCGAGTACCCGCGCGACGAGGAGCCCGTCGCCGCCGACGAGGGGATCGCCTGGGTGCGCGAGCACGCGGGCGAAGCGATCGCGGTCGGCGAGATCGGACTCGACGGCTACTGGGTTCCGGAGTCGCTCTGGGAGAAGCAGGAGGCAGCCTTCCGCGCCCTCGTCCGCATCGCCCTCGATGCCGGAAAGCCGATCATCATCCACACGCGCAAGCGCGAGCGCCGCGCGCTCGAGGTGTTGGAGGAGCTGGGCGCGACGCGGGTCAACTGGCACTGCTTCGGCGGCAAGGTGAACCTGGCGCGACAGATCGCAGAGCGCGGCCACTACTTCTCGATCCCCGCCAACGCGCGGCGTTCGGAGAGCTTCACGCGCATGCTGCAGACGTTGCCGCGCGAGCGGCTGCTGCTCGAGACCGACTGCCCATATCTGTCGCCCAACCGCGAGGAGCGCAACGAGCCCGCCACGATCGCGGGCACCGCGGCCTACGCGGCGGAGCTGTGGGGCGTTCCCGAGGCCGAGGTCGCAACGCGCATGAGCGAGAACTTCGCGCGCCTCTTCGGCGTCGAGCCCTAGGCGAGCAGGGCCGCCAGGTCCTGCGCGTTCTGCACCGCGTAGTCGCGGTAGCAGTTGTTCATGAGGACGAGCACGCGCCGGCTCGCCTTCGCCAGGGTCCGGATGCGGGGCACCCACTCGGCGAGCTCGCCGGTCTGGTAGAGGTAGCGGAAGCGCTCGGTCGTGGGCGCGCCGGCGCGCGTCCACGTCTCCCGCCGCCGGCCGTGGAACCGCACGACCGCGAGCGCGTCGGACGTGGACGCAGCCACCGGCGGGACGCTCGCCGCGGTGCCCTGCGGCTCGTCGACGCAGACGTAGGCGAGCCCCCGCTCGCGCAGGCGCTCGAGCGTGTCGTCGGCGCGCCCCTCCGAGAGCCAGCCGGCTTCCCGGAACTCGACCGCACACGGCAAGCCCGGCAGGCGCGCCGCCGCGTCGTCGAGCTGCTGCCAGCTCTCGGCTCCGGGTCGGAACCACGGCGGCATCTGCAGCAGGACGTACGCGAGCTTGCCGGCGACGACCAGCGGCTCCAGGTTCGCGCGGAAGCGCTGCCAGATCTCGGCGACGACGTCGGCGGGCAGCGCGCGGGCGTGGAGCTGGCGGGCTCGGCGCATCGCCGCCGGGAGCGCCGCCTGCAGATCGCGATCGAGACGCGTCGGCTCGACCGGGTGTCCCGTCATGGCGGCGAACGCCTTCACGCCGAAGAGGAACCCGGCGGGCGTGCGTTCGACCCATGCCGCGGCGTTCCGCGCCGACGGCAGCGCGTAGTACGTCGCGTCCACCTCGACGACGCCGAATCGCTGCGCGTAGAACCGCAGGCGCTGCTCGGCCGTGCGCGCGGTGGGCGGATAGAAGGCACCGCTCTCGAGCAGC
This sequence comes from Candidatus Eisenbacteria bacterium, assembly GCA_035577985.1. Classification (NCBI taxonomy): domain Bacteria; phylum Candidatus Eiseniibacteriota; species Candidatus Eiseniibacteriota bacterium. The sequence goes on along the minus strand of DATJZY010000107.1, from coordinate 46,419 downwards.
GTCTTCTCCGTCCAGGACGCCGTCCCCACCCGGACGTCGGGTCTTGTCATCGGCGACGCGAACCTAATATGCGTCGGGATCATGATGCGAATCGCGTCGACCCTCATCGTGCTCGCCGCCACGCTCGCGCACGCCGACGAGACGTGCATGTCGCCCTACATGCCGAAGATCACCGGGCAGGAGGACTACGTCTACGCCTGGACACTCGGCATCGAGGGGGTGGGCGACGGCTCCGACAAGCTCGTCACGATCGGCGCGCGCCCCGGCACGCCGACCTACGGCAAGGTCGTCTCGACCGCGTCGGTCGGCGGCCGACACGAAGCGCACCACGCCGGCTTCAGCGACGATCGCCGCTACCTGTGGGCCGGCGGGCTCGACTCGAGCACGATCTGGGTCTTCGACATCGCGAGCGATCCCGCGCACCCGAAGATCGTGAAGACGATCGACACCTTCGTCGCCGACAGCGGCGGCGTCGTCGGGCCGCACACGTTCTTCGCCCTGCCCGGCCGCATGCTGATCAGCGGGCTCTCGAACTCGAAGGACGAGGGCGGCCGCACGGCGCTCGTCGAGTACAACAACGACGGCCAGTTCGTCCGCACCATGTGGCTGCCGGACGACGCGAGCTACGGCTACGACGTGCGCGTGCAGCCGCGGCTCAACCGCATGCTGACGTCGTCGTTCACGGGCAAGAAGAACTACATGCGCGACCTGTCGGCGGTGATGGGCGACGCCGAGGCCATGAAGAGCTTCGGCAACACGATGGTCGTGTGGGACTTCCACGCCCGCAAGCCCATCCAGACGCTCGAGGTCCCGGGTGCGCCGCTCGAGATCCGTTGGGCGCTGCAGCCGCGCCACAACTACGCGTTCACGTCGACCGCCCTCACGTCGAAGATCTGGCTCATCGAGCAGCTCCCGGACGGCACGTTCAAGGCGAGCGCCGTCGCCGACATCGGCGACCCGAAGAAGATCCCGCTGCCGGTCGACATCAGCATCTCGGCAGACGATCGCTTCCTGTTCGTCGACTCGATGATGGACGGCATGTGCCGCATCTACGACGTCTCCGACCCGCACCATCCGAAGCTCGTGACCGAGGAGCACGTCGGCTCGCAGCTGAACATGGTGTCGGAGACGTGGGACGGCGAGCGCCTGTACTTCACGTCGTCACTGCTGGCGAAGTGGGACAAGAAGGGCAAGGACGACGAGCAGTTCCTGGCGGCGTACCGCTTCGACGGCAAGAAGCTCCACCCGCTGTTCCGGATCGACTTCGCGAAAGAGGGGCTCGGCCGCCCGCACCACATGCACTTCGGGCAGGACCAGTTCTACAAGAACCAGATCTACAGCGAGGCCGAGCCCGCGCGCGCCGTCGCGCGCAGATGACCCGAGCCTGCATCGCGGCGCTGGCGCTCGCGGTCGCGACCGCGGCCGCGGCGCTCGATCCGTCGGACTACGCGTACACCTACGGCGTCGGCACGTTCGTCCCGGAGTACGCGCCGCCGCCCCCCGGCAGCTACGAGCTACCGCCGATCAAGACGGTCTCGGACCACCCGGTACTCGCGGACGACGGCGCGGCGACGACGCTCTTCGCGCTGGCCGGAAATCGCGTGGCGATCGTCGCGTTCGTCTACACGACGTGCGTCGAGGCCGCCGGGTGTCCGGTCAGCACCGCCGCCCTGCACCGGATCGACCGTGCCGTCGCCGACGACCCGGAGCTGCGCGGCAAGGTCGCGCTCGTGAGCGTCAGCTTCGACCCCGAACGCGACACGCCCGCGCGCATGGCCGCGACCCGCCGCCTGCACGAGGCCGGTGCCGACTGGTACTTCGTCACGACGCAGGACGACGCCGCCCTGCAACCGCTGCTCGACGACTTCGGCCAGCCGGTCGGCAAGCTCCGCCGCGCCGACGGCTCGTGGACGGGACTCTTCCGGCACGTGCTCAAGATCTTCCTGGTCGACGGCGAGCACCGCGTGCGGAACGTGTACAGCGTGGGGTTCCTGCACCCCGACCTCATCCTCAACGACGTGCGGACGGTACTGCGCGAGCCAGTCGCGAAGCGGTGACGACGGCGGGGCGCGCGTCGCGAGGTCGGCGGGGGCCAGGGCGCTGGCTTCGGCTACGCCGCGCGACAACACATTTGGTTCGTCACGGCCCCGACGTTTCGTCGCGCCGCTTCGCAGGCGCCTGCGCCCTGGCCCCCGCCGACCTCGCGGTATCGACGCCGCCGTTCAGCGGCTGGCGAAGAGCGCGTTCGCGTCCGCGACGGAGATGGAGTCGCCCGCCATCGCGTCGTACGTGCCGGCGCTCAAGAGCTCGCGGCCGATCCTTCGGGTGAGGCCGAGAACGGCCTGCATGGGGCTGCAGCCGACGCTCACGCGGCGGACGCCGACGGCGGCGAGGGCGGGGACGGTCGGGGCACCGGGCCAGGCGAGGATGTTCACCGGTCGCGGCACGGCGCGAACGAGCTCGCCGATCTCGGCGAGATCCGCGAGACCGGGAACGAAGATGCCGTCGGCTCCGGCGTCGACGTAGCGGGCGGCACGCGCGAGCGTGTCCTTGAACCGCGCGGCCGGATCGGGAGCCGGGACGAAGTAGGTATCGATGCGCGCGTTCACGAAGAGCGGGACGCCCTCCGCGCCGGCGGCCTGCCGGGCGGCGCGGATCCTGTCGGCGAGGACGTCGGGCGCAACCAGCGTCCGTCCGTCCGCGGCCTTCCCGTCCTCGAGGTTCACGCCGATCGCGCCGGCGCGAACGATCGCGCGAACGGTCTCGCCGACGTCCGCCGGCGAGCCGCCGAATCCGCGCTCGACGTCGGCGCTGACCGGGGCGCGCACGGCGCGACAGATGCGTGCGATCGCGGCGACGATCTCGTCGCGCGGGGCGCGCTGCCCGTCCGGGTAGCCGAGCGCCCACGCCATGGCGGCGCTCGACGTCGCGATCGCCGGCGCGCCGGCCTCCTCGAGGATGCGGGCGCTGGCGGCGTCCCACGCGTTCGCCAGCACGAGCGGTGGCCCGCTGCGGTGCAGGTCGTGGAAACGCTCCGCGCGCTCTCGTGGTGTCGCCATGCGACACCCCTATGCCGGCGACGGCCCTCACACCACCGCCTGCGGTGATGACGTCCGTTTTCCGCTACCCGCGCGGCGGGGCTACTGCGTGACCTTGACGGTCACGACGTGGTCCTTCTGGACGCACGTCATGAACTCGTTTTCGCCCAGGGTCGGGTAGTAGAAGCCGAACAGGTTGCAGTGCTCGTTCTGATCCGTGAACGGACCGAACGTGAACTGGGTGTCCGTGTCGTTCTCGTAGCGACACGTCCACTCGAGCCCCTGCACCTCGGGCTGGAACTTCCCCGAGTAGCGCTCGAAGACGGGCTCCGTGTAGCCCTCGAACTTGTAGAGCTGCTCGCCGGTCGTCGTGCCGTCCCAGGTGTTGACGGTGAACTCCTTGCCGCGGAAGTGGTAGTGGCCCGTGAGCGCGAGAAGCTTCACCGGTCGCGGGAAGACGCACCGGGTGGTCGCGAACGACTCGCTGTGCGGGGGGACGACCACGTCGCGATCCTGGCCGAAGAACGCGCCGGCGAACGACTTCACCTTCTTGCGCTTCATCGAGTAGATGTTGAACGTGGCCCAGCCGGGGTCGGGCGTCGCGAGCAGCCCGTTGTCCACGAAGTGCGTCTGCGCCACGTACTGCTCGCCGCCGCGGAGCATGATGGCGACGCCGCGCGGGAGCTTCCAGTCGAGCGTCACGTTCTGGCTCGCGAAGATGAGCTGCCACTGGTCGAAGTTGAGCGCGAAGTTGCAGGTCTCGTGGCCGTCGGGAACGCTCATGTTCGGATCGACGGGCCGGTAGAGGTGGACGTGGTGGCTGCCGCCCTGCACCTGGATGCGGACGCGGCCGACCGCCATGTCCTTCGGATTCGGGTTCTTGAAGTACGTGCACTGCGTGATCTCGGAGCCGTGCGGCACGTCGACCGGCCCGATGGTCATCTGCATGCCGTGACGCGGCTTCTTCACCTTGGGCGCGTCCGACGAGAGCGGCGTCAGCAGGTCCGCCGCTGCCGTCCGGCACAGCAGGTGCACGAGCATGGCGGCGACAGCCAGGGTCCCATTGCGCATGCTGCTCCTCAATAGCAAACGCGGGTCCCCCGCGTCGAGCCGCTTTCTCAATCTTTTCGCGAGCGTCACGGGGGTGGCGGTTGCATCGATGCGAGACTGTCGCAGCACGGCGAGAGTAGTCGTCGTCCTAGGACGAGGGGGATCCGCGCGACGCGGGGCGCTACGACGCACCGCCGAGGAGCTTCGGATTCGCGACGCGGAGCTTCTCCGTGATCGTCATGCGCACGTGCGCGCGGACCGCGTCGCCGAACGCACCGCCGTCCGCGTCGCCCGCACGGATGCGCCTCACCAGCCGCTCGGTGAGCGCGCGCACCGCCGCGCGCAGCCCGTCGAGGCGCCCCGGTGACACCGTTTCGTCGACGCCGAGCAGATCGCGCAACCGTCGCCATTCGGCGACCAGCAACGTCTCCTCCTCCTGCAGCTCCCGCGTGACGATCGACAGGACGTTGGCGGCGACGAGCGCGTGGAAGCGCTTGCGCCCCTCGAGCCCGGGCAGCACGTCCTGCTCGAGGAACTCGCGCACGGCGGTCAGGAGCTCGATGGCGGTGGGTCGGTCCTGCATTGTCTTAGAGCGGGTTCCTGGCGGAACCCGCGCAGGATGCCCCCGTGCGCTCCGCGCCGGAGGCGCGGTGCTCCGGTGGGCGTCGGCCGCGTTGCACGCGGCCTCCCTCCAGTGCCGACACCTCGGGGCCGGGTTTCATGCGGCCTCCATCAAATCGAGCAGCTCCATCTCCATTTCGACGATGCGGCGGCCGAGGGCGGCGAGCTCGACGTTCTTCACGCCGCCGAGAAAGCTCTGGGCCTGCATGATGCAGATGACGGCCCACTTGTAGTTGCCGAAGATCTCCCACCACCGCACGGCGGCGGGATCGACTGGCGCGCCGCTCGCGCGCTCGTAGGCGGCGAACAGGCGCTCGCGCTCGCACAGGCCGCCGACCGGCTTGTCGTCGGCGCCGAAGCGCCACGAGCGCACACAGAGCCAGCCGAGGTCCTCCATCGGATCGCCGGCGTGGGTGAGCTCCCAGTCGATCACGGCGCGCAGGCCGTCGGAGCCGACGATCACGTTGCCGATGCGATAGTCGCCGTGCACGACGGTCGCGCGGCGCGGTGCCGGCAGGCGGGCGCCGAGCCAGCGGATGGCGAGCTCCAGCGCGGGATGCGGATCGGGCGCGATGCCCTGCAGGATCTGCGCGTAGCGCGCGACCTCCGCCGCCCCGGGGCTCTTCCCGTCCGGCGCGCGCAGGCCGAGCGCTTCGGGGGCCATGGTGTGGATGCGCGCCGCCGCCTCGGCGAGCTGCTCGGGAAGGCGCTCGCGCGCGCGCGCCAGCTCGGCGTCGCGAAGGATCTTGCGGCCGATCGTCTCGCCCTCGACGAAGTCCATGATGAAGAACGACGCGCCGAGCACGGCGTCGTCCCCACCGCACCACAGCACGCGCGGCACGGGCACGCCGGCGACGGTCGCGGCGCGGAGCAGCTCGAACTCCTGGCGCCGGCTCGACTCGATCACGTGGCCGGGCGGGTCGCGACGCAGGACGAGCCGCTCGGGCGGCGCGCCCGCACGCCCGAGCGTGAAGAGCCAGATCTCCCGCGAGGCCCCGCCGGGAAGACGCCGCAAGCCCTCGACCGTGACCGGCGCCGCGACCTCCCGCTCGATGAACGTCGCGAGCGCCGCTGCGAGCTCAGCCGACGTGGTCCAGGTACTCCGACCAGCCGTAGCCGACGCGATCGCCCCAGCGCCACTCCGTGAGCCCCTCGGCGATGCGCGTGGTCGTGCCGTCGCGACGATTGCGCAGCGGCACCATGTTGAGCACGCGCCCGGTGATCTCCTCGGGCGCGCCGCCGTCGACCGGATGGACGCGCACGCGCAGCGCCGCGTGCAGCTTCTCGTCGCCCGCGAACTCGCTCTCGACCTCGACCTTGCCGATGTAGCGGTTCGGCGCGCCCTCTTCGTAGATGTAGCCGCCCTCGACCGCGCGGCCGTCGCGCTGCACGGTGCGCGCGGCGGCGATGCCCCGCCCCGGCCCGAAGTTCATGGTGAGCCAGCGATAGTGGTCGGGTGCCTGCCAGTAGCGCGGGCCCCACGAGCGGTCGCGCAGGCCGTAGCCGTCGATCGTCCACGTGGTCCCGTCGACGACGACGCGGCCGGTCGCGTGCATGTGCTGCTCGAGGTGGCCGCGCGCGAACTCCTGTCCGGACTTCTCCACCTTGACGGCGACCCATTCCCCGTCCTTCTCCTCGCGCGGCTCGCCGCCGGAGACCGGCGAGACGCCCGTGTACGCGAGCTCGACGAGCGCGGGGACGTGCGGGTTCGACGTGAACGCCGCGCGCGGGTCCATCAGGTCCAGCGGGCGCGCCATGAGGCACACGTTCCCCTCGTAGCGCACGGCGTGCTCGCGCATCGGCGTCTTCACCGTGAAGCGCATGCCGCCCGCGTCGAGCTTCGAGTTGTCCGGGATCTTCGGGCGCCCGTACATGAAGCCCACGCGGCCGTCGGGCAGATACAGGCAGCACGTCATCTCGGCGTAGCCCTCGTTCGGGCGATTGCCGATGCGACAGAAGCCGCCGAGCCGCACCTTCGGATCGTAGAAGTTGTAGTACGCGCTCTCGTTGTAGTTCGATTCGCCGGTGTTCTCGTGCATGAGATCGTCGGCGTCGAGGCAGACCAGACGAACGTTGCCCATGGGGCGACAGTGCCCCAGGGCCGGTGCGCCCGTCAACGACGCGACCGCGGCGTTTGCGGCGCGGCGGGACGTGCGGCTATTCCACGTCCATGGCCGCGCCGCTCGTCTACAGTCCGTACGCGTACGAGATCCACGAGGATCCCTACCCGACCTACGAGCGCCTGCGTGACGAGGCGCCCGCGTACTACAACCCCGACCTCGACTTCTGGGCGCTGTCGCGTTTCGAGGACGTGCACGCCGCCATGCAGGACTACGAGCGCTTCTCGTCGTCGCTCGGCGTCTCGCTCGAGCAGGGCAGTGGGCAGCGGCCGCCCATGATCATCGCGATGGATCCGCCGCGCCAGCAGAAGCTCCGCAAGCTCGTCTCGAAGGCGTTCACGCCGCGGCGGGTGGCGACCATGGAGCCGCAGATCCGCGCCCTCACGCGGAAGTACCTGGATCCGCTCGTGCCGCGCGGCGCGTGCGACTTCATCGAGGACTTCTCGGCGAAGCTGCCCATGGACGTCATCAGCACGATGATGGGCGTGCCCGACGGCGACCAGGACATGCTGCGCCACTGGTCGGACGCCTTGCTCCACCGCGAGGAAGGCAAGGCCGACCCGACGCGGGCGGGGATGGAGGGCGCGGGCAACCTCGTGCGCTACTTCGCAGAGGACCTCGCGCGCCGGCGCAAGCGCCCCGGCGACGACCTCGTGAGCGCGCTCATCGACGCCGAGGTCGACGGCGAGCGCCTGACCGACGCGGAGATCATCGGCTTCTGCTTCCTGATGGTCATCGCCGGCAACGAGACGACGACGAAGATGCTCGGCAACGCGATCGTGCTCCTCGCGCGGCATCCCGACCAGCGCGCGTACCTCGTGCAGCATCCCGAACGCATTCCCGACGCCGTCGAAGAGGTGCTGCGCTTCGACAACTCGACGCAGATGCTGGCGCGCGTGCTCACGTGCGACGTGCCGCTGCACGGCAGGACGATGCAGGCGGGCAAGCGCGTCGTCCTGCTGGTCGGCTCCGCGAACCGCGACGAGCGGGTGTTCGAGCGCGCGAGCGAGTTCGACATCCGCCGCCCGCCGAAGCCGTCGCTCGCGTTCGGCTACGGCATCCACGTGTGCCTCGGCGCGTCGCTCGCGCGCCTCGAAGGCCGCGTCGCGCTGGAAGAGGTGCTGGCGCACCTGCCCGAATACGTCGTCGACGAGGCGGGCCTGGTGCGCGTGCACTCCGCCAACGTGCGCGGCTACGCGAACGTCCCCATCCGTTTCGCCTCTCGAAAGACCTGACGACCAGGTCCGAAAACCGCCAGACACGGCTCGCGGCCCGGGCTATACGGGAGCCGTGAACCTCGATCCCAACCGCTGCTACCGGGCGCTCGAGGCGCGCGACCGTCGCTTCGACGGCCGCTTCTTCGTCGGCGTACGCACGACCGGCGTGTACTGCCGGCCCATCTGCCCGGCCCGCACGCCGAAGGCGCAGAACGTCACATTCTTCAAGTGCGCGGCCGCGGCCGAGGAAGCGGGCTTCCGGCCGTGCCTGCGCTGCCGGCCGGAGACGGCGCCCGGGACGCCGGCGTGGGCCGGCACGTCGGCCGTGGTCGCGCGCGCGCTGCGCCTCATCGACGCGGGCGCGCTCGACGACGACAACGCGGACGGCCTCGCGGCGCGGCTCGGGGTCGGCGAGCGCCAGCTCCGCCGCCTGTTCGTGAAACATCTCGGCGCGGCGCCCGCGCGCGTCGCGCGGGCGCGGCGCGTGCACTTCGCGCGGCGCCTCCTCGACGAGACGGACCTCGCCGTGACGAAGATCGCACTCGCGTCGGGTTTCGGCAGCATCCGGCAGTTCAACGACGCGATACGGGAGACGTTCCACGCCTCGCCGACCGAGCTGCGCGAGAAGCGGCGCGCGCGCCCCGCGGCCGGCGGGTTGACGGTGCGGCTGCCCTACCGCCCGCCGCTGCCGTGGGACGCGCTGCTCGGGTTCCTCGCCGCGCGCGCCACGCCCGGCATCGAGACGGTGGAGGACGGCGCGTACCGCCGCACGATCCGCGTCGGCGACGAGGCCGCCGCGATCGAGGTGCAGCCAAACGCGGAGCGCCACCACGTCGTCCTGCGCATCGACGCGCCCGACCACCTGCGCCTCATCGACGTCGTCGAGCGCGTGCGGCGCGTGCTCGACCTCGCCGCCGATCCGGATCGCATCGCGGACCATCTGCGGCGCGATCGCCGGCTGCGGCGGATGGTCGAGCGCCTTCCCGGGCTGCGCGTCCCGGGCGCGTGGGATCCGTTCGAGCTGACCGTCCGGGCGATCCTCGGCCAGCAGGTGACGGTGCGCGGCGCGACGACGCTCGCGGGACGGCTCGCCCTGCGGTTCGGCACGCCGGTCGACCTGGGGCCGGGCCTGACGCGCCTCTTCCCGCTTCCTTCCGCCCTCGCCGATGCTCCGCTCGAGAAGATCGGGCTTCCCGCGGCCCGCGCGAAGACGATCCGCTCGCTCGCGACGGCGGTCGCCGAGGGACGGCTCGCGCTCGAGAGCGCGCAAGGCACCGAGGAGCTCGCGGCGCGACTCCGCGAGCTGCCCGGCATCGGACCGTGGACGGCCGAGTACGTCGCGATGCGCGCGCTCGGGGAGCCCGACGCGTTCCCGGCCGCCGATCTCGGCGTGCGCGCGGCGCTCGGCAACGGCGCCGGACCGTTGCCCGCGAAGAAAGTCGCGGAGCTCGCGGAGGCGTGGCGCCCGTGGCGCGCCTACGCCGTGATGTACCTCTGGAACAGCCTCGCATGAGGAGGACACGATGACCTACGAATTCGCAGTGATCGAAACGCCGCTCGGCCCCGCCCACGCGGTCGCCCGCGACGGCAAGCTGTGCGCGCTGCAGCTGGCCGCGACGCCCCCGCGCCCGTCGTCGCTCCTGGCACGGCTCGATCTTCCGCGCGCGCAGCGCGCCTTCGACCGGGCCGGCATCCGTTCCGCGGTCGCCGCCTATTTCCGCGGCGACCTCGGGGCGGTCGACGACGTCGAGGTCGATCCGGACGGCACGCCGTTCCAGCGCCGCGTGTGGGCGGCGCTGCGGGCGATCCCCGCCGGCGAGACGACGACGTACGGTGCGCTCGCGCGCCACCTCGGCATGCCGAACGCCGCGCGGGCGGTCGGTGCCGCGAACGGCGCGAACCCGATCTGGATCGTGCTGCCATGCCATCGCGTCATCGGGAGCGACGGCGAGCTCACGGGCTACGCCGGCGGGCTCGATGCCAAGCGCTGGCTCCTGGAGCACGAGCGGTCATTCCGCGCGCAGCGCCTCGATCGGATCGAGGCCGGCTGCGCGGCGCGCGGGTAGCACCCCCGAGAGGAGCCCCACCCCGAGGCTCACCCCGAGCGCGAGCGCGACGAGCCCCGGCGGCGTCTCGACCGGCAGCCCGGGCACGAACCACCGCAGGAGCGCACCGAGACCGAATCCGATCGCGACGCCGGCGAGTCCGCCCAGCACCGCGATCGCGGCCGCCTCGGCGAGAAAGAGGCCCGCGACCTGCGGCCCGCTGGCGCCGATCGCGCGCACGAGGCCGATCTCCGCGGTGCGCTCGCGCACGGTGATCCACATCATCGTCAGGATCCCGATCGCGCCCACCAGCAGCGAGATGCCGGCGATCGCGCCGACCGCCATCGTGATCATGTTCATCACCTTGCCGAACACGGACAGCATCGCCTCCTGCGTCGTGACGGTGAAATCCTCCTCGCTCGAATGCCGGGCCGCGAGCACGCGCTTCACCTCGGCCTCGATCCGGTGCGTGGCCTCGGCAGGCGTGTACGTGAGGTCGATCTCGCCCAGGTCGGTCAGGTTGAACATCCGCATCGCGCTCGCGACCGGCACGTAGGCGGTGTCGTCGAGGTCGAAGCCGAGCATCTGGCCCTTGGGCTCCATGACACCGACGATGCGGAAGCGGGTCCCGCCGATGCGCACGAACTCGCCGAGCGGGTTCGCGTCGCCGAAGAGCTCGCGCGCGAGCTTCGGTCCGAGCACGGTCAGCTGCGTGCCGCGCCGCGGATCGCCCGCCGGCCAGAAGGCGCCGAGTCGCGTGCGGAACCGCCACGCGGTCTGGATGTCCGGCGTGACGCCGTTGATCGCGACGTTGCGTCCGCGCTCGCCCGCTTCGACGCGCGCGGTACCGAACGCGGTCGGCACGACCTTCTCCACGCCCGCGATGCGCCCGAGGGCTTCGGCGTCGTCGATCGTCAAGTGCTGCGTCGTGCCGCCGAACACGCCCGGCATGCCGGACGTCTTCGCCTTGCCGGGGTGGATCGCGATGAGGTTCGTGCCGAACTGCGAGAACTGGGCGACGATGTAGCGGCGCGTGCCCTCGCCGATCGACGTCAGCAGGATGACGGCGGCGATGCCGATCGCGATGCCGAGCATCGAGAGCACCGAGCGAAGGCGATGGCTCGCGATCGCGCCGGCCGCGAGGCGGACGAGGTCGCCCATCAACGTCGCCCCAGGGCCGCGACCGGATCGAGCTTCGCGGCGCGGCGCGCCGGCACGAGCCCGAACACGACGCCGACCAGCACCGCGACGGCGAGCGAGCTCGCGACCGCCCAGAGCGGCGGGCGTGCCGGCAGCGCCGGATACATCGCGACCAGCACCGCGACGCCGGCGAGACCGGCGACCAGCCCGAGCACGCCCCCCGCGAGCGAGAGGAGCGCGGCTTCGGTGAGGAACACGCGCGTCACCTGGGCGCGACCGACGCCGACGGCGCGCAGGAGGCCCACCTCGGCCGTGCGCTCGGCGACCGAGACCAGCATGACGTTCATGATGCCGATCCCGGCGACGGCGAGCGACACGGCGGCGATCGCCGCCACGGCGAGCGTGAGGGTCCGCAGGATCTTCGAGAACGACGACAGCACCGCGTCCTGCGTGATCACCGTCACGTCCTCTTCGCCGTCGTGACGCTCGCGCAGGACCCGGGTGACGTGCGCTTTCGCCACCGCGAGGTCGGCGTGGGCGTGCACGTCGATGAGGATGCGGAAGAGCGAGCGCCGGTTGAAGAGCCGCATGGCGCGCGCGACCGGGATGATGACGACCTCGTTCAGGTTCATGCCGAGCTGGGTTCCCTGCGCTTCGAGAACGCCGATGACGCGCGCGCGGACGTCGCCGATCCGGACGACCTTGCCGAGCGGGTCGGCGGCGGGGAATAGCTCGGCGGCGACCGTCGCGCCGAGCACCGCCACCGCGACGCCCCGGCGGAGATCGCCGGGCGGAAGGAAGCTGCCGCGTCCGAGCCGCAGACGGCGCACCCCCAGGAAATCGGAGGTCGAGCCCACGACGGCCACCTGCCGGCGCCGGTCCTCGTGCGCGACCGTCTCGCTGCCCATGGCGATGGGCGCGATCCGCGCCGCTTCGGGCACGCGCCGCAGGATCGCCTCGGCGTCGCCCAGCGTCAGGTCCCTGGTCGTGACGCTCATGAACGCGACGGCGCCCGTCGTCTCGGTCTTGCCGGGGACGACGGCGAGAAGGTTCGACCCGAGGCTCTCGAACTGCGCGACGACGTAGCGCCGGGCGCCGTCGCCGAGCGCGGTCAGCACGACGACCGCCGCGACGCCGATCGCGACCCCGAGGAGCGTCAGCCACGTCCGCACGCGATGGCCGCGCAGCGAGCGGGTCGCGAACGCGAGCAGGTCGCCGAACGTCATGACGTGCTCGCGAACCCCGTGGCGACCTCGGCCGGCGCCAGGCGGCGCTCGATACGGCCGTCGACCATGACCACGACGCGCCCGGCGCGGCGCGCGACGTTCGGGTCGTGCGTGACGACGACGAGCGTCAGCCCCTCGGCGTGCAGGCGGTCCAGGAGCTCCAGAACCTGCCGCCCGGACGTGGTGTCGAGGTTGCCGGTCGGCTCGTCGGCGAGCAGGACGCGCGGGCGCATCACCATGGCGCGTGCGATCGCCACGCGCTGGCGCTCGCCGCCCGAGAGCTGATCCGGCCGGTGGTCGGCGCGCGTCGTGAGCCCGACGCCGCCGAGCCCGACGGCCGCCCGATCGCGGCGCTCGGCACGCGGGACGCCGGCGAACACCATCGGCAGCTCGACGTTCTCGGCCGCCGTCAAGCGGGGAACCAGATGGAAGGACTGGAAGATGAAGCCGATGACGTCGCGCCGCACCATCGTGAGCGCCGCGTCGTCGAGCCCGCTCACCTCGCGGCCGTCGAGCACGTACGATCCCAACGTCGGCCGGTCGAGGCAGCCGATGACGTTCAGCAGCGTCGACTTGCCGGAGCCGGACGGTCCCATGATCGCGACGTGCTCGCCGGCGCCGACGTGCTCGCTCACATCGTCGAGCGCGCGCACGCTCGTCTCGCCGACCTGGTAGACGCGCGAGACGTGCTCGAGACGGATCACGGCTTCGATTCCGACTCGACCGTGACCCGCGCGCCCGCCTTGACGTCGGCGCGGTCGAGCGACGTGACGACCGCCTCGCCTTCGGCGAGCCCCGAACGGATCTCGGTCACGTCCCAGTTCTTCAGCCCGACGCCGACCGGGCGCTCCTCGAGCCGCCGGCCGGAGACGACGAGCGTCTTGTCGCCCGAGAGGAGCGCCGACGTGGGAATCCGCAGCACGTCGTCCCGCGTCTCGAGGATCACCTCGACGTCGGCGGAGGTGCCGGGGAGCAGCGTCCCCGCGAACGCCTGGTCGTCGAGCTCCACTTCGATCTCGACGGTGCGGTTCTGCTCCTCGCGATCGAGCACGTAGGCGCTGACGCGGACCACGTGCCCGGGGAAGTGTTTACCGGGATACGAATCGACGGCGACGCGCGCCGGCGCGCCCGGGCGCAGGCGCGCCGAGTCGACCTCGTCCATCGGGGCGCTCACGTAGATCGACGACGTATCGATGACGTCGATGATCGACGGCACGAGGATCACCGGCGGCGACGGCGTCGACCATTCGCCCACCTCGACCGAGAGGTCGGCGATGACGCCGTCGAACGGCGCACGCAGCACCATGTACTCGAGCTGGCGCTCGGAGAGGTCGATCTGCGCCTGGGCCCGCCTCTCGCCCGCCTCCGCCGCCTCGCACGCGGCGGCCGCGGTGCGCGCACCGCTCTCGACCTGGTCGAGCAGGTCCGTCGACACGATGCCCTGCTTCGCGAGACCCCGGTTCCGCTCGAGCTCGCGCGCCGCCCGCTCGGCCGCGAGACACGCGCGCGTCCGCTCGGCGATCGCGCTCTCCTGCTCGCGTCGCGCGAGGTCGAGCCGCGCCCGCGCCACGCTCGAGTCGAGCTCGAGCAGCACTTCACCCGCCTGCACGCGATCGCCCTTGCGCTTGGGGAGGGAGATGACCCGCCCGCCCTCCTGCGGCGAGAGCTTCGCGCGCCGGCGTGCCTTCACCGTGCCGGCGCGCGAGTTCGTGACCGTCTGCTCGACGCGACCGCGCCCGACGTGCGCGACCTGCACCGGGATGGGCGTCGGCGCGAACAGCGTGAGGCGGAGCAGGACGATCGCCGCGACGATCGCGAGGACGACGAGCGCCGGGGTCCGGTAGCGGCCGAGGTTCCGAAGGGGCACGGAACCCCATGGCTACCACGCATGCACGAGCTTCGCATCGGGGCGGGCTACAACAACGCAGCGCGATGTGACACGCTCGACGGCGCATCGGTCGCGCGATGGCGGCGAGACGGCGAGCATCGAGGGTGACTCTTCTCCAGCGTGTGGTCAGCGGCGGACAGACGGGCGTCGATCGCGCGGCGCTCGACGCGGCGATCGCACTCGGCGTCGCGCACGGCGGCTGGTGTCCGCGCGGGCGGCGGGCCGAGGACGGCATCATTCCGGAGCGCTACCACCTGCGCGAGCACGCCTCGGAGGACTATGCGGCCCGCACGGAGCAGAACGTGATCGATTCGGACGCGACGCTGATCCTCGGTCGAGGTCCGCTCACCGGCGGCACGGCGCTCACGCGTGAGCTCGCGGTGCGCCACCGAAAGCCCCACCTCGTCGTCGACCTCGGCGACTCGCCCGATCCTGCCGCCGTCCGCGAGTGGATACGGACCCACCGCATCGGAACGCTCGACGTCGCCGGGCCGCGCGAGAGCCTGCAGCCCGGGATCCAGCGCGAGGCCGAGCGCTTCCTGCGCGCGGTCCTCGACCCGCGCGGCTAGCGCGATGGTCGCGCGAGGCCGAGCGCCGCGCAGATCGCCGCCACGAGACGCTCCGCCTCGCGCTTGTCGCGCACGCCGTCGGCGACGGTGACGGAGCCGCCGAGCCGGCGCCCTTCGATCGCACGGCGGCGCACGGCGACGCTGTAGTACGGCGTGTCGCCGGCCTGCATGCGGATCGGCATCTCGACGTCGGCGACGTCGGCCGTATCGACGAGACGCGTTTGCGAGACCCCGAGGAACCGGGTCGTGACCGTCAGCCCGCTCTTCCGCACGACGACACGCTTCGAGACGAACGCCAGGGCGAGCACCACCCACCACAAGAGGGCCCCGATCGCGCCCGTGACGATCGGGAAGACGAGCGGCGCGCCGAAGTGGCGCTGGACCCAGATCGTGCCGGTCCACAGCAGCGTGAAGCCCGCGAGCGACAGCGTCGGGCGCGGATTGCGGAACGCGGGCACGACGATCGTCACGCCGTCCGCCTCTTCGGTCACCGTGATCGACGACGGGGGCACGTCGCTCGTCGCCGCGAGCGCCGGCGCCTCGGATCGGGCGGCCTCTCCCGGCGGCAGCGGCCGGCGGCTCTCGTCGGTGTAGTACACGGGGACGTCGAACGTCGCCTCGAAGTCGACGCCGGGAAGCGGCGCCGACACCGTGAGGCGCCACGCGATCTCGTCGCGGGGACGGCTCTGGTCCGTGCCGGGCGCGTCCGCCGCGATCGGGATGTCGATCGGGATCATCGTGCCGGCGCCCTGGTAGTCTCGCACGGCGGTGCCGGCGACCCGGCGCTCCTCCTGCCACCGGACGTGCTCCGACGTGCTCTGGTCGTCGCCCGATCCCGTCGTCTGTCGGTTGATGCAGGACAGCACGACGCGGAAGCCGTCCGCCGGCGGCGTCGGCACGCCCGCGCGCACGGTCGCGACGAGGCGGCGTCCCACGGGGATCGGCACCGTCGCGAGCTCGAGCACCGACTCGCCGAAGCGGCGGTACTGGAGGGCGCGGCGCGCGGCGGCGACCAGCAGGCCCACTCCGACCACGGGGAAGACGAGCGCGACGAGGACGATGCGGTTGCCCTTCGCGAGGGCTTCTCGGACCGCCATGACCGCGCCCGGGCCCGAGATCAGGTTCCACAGCACGGCGAACGCGAGCATGCCCCACATGCCGGCGCGTGCGCTGCCGCGGACCTCCTTCGCCGCCCAGTCATCGCGCCAGAGCCATGGCTCGTCGGGATGCTCGCGCGCCCGCTCCCGCTGGCGCGCGATCGTCCCGCGTCCCCACGCGAGGGCGGCGACGAGGCCCGCGCCCACGCCGCCGAACGTGAGCGCGAAGATCGCGAGGAATCCGGCCGCGAACCAGTCGCCCGCAGTCGCCTTGCGGACGGCGCCGACGGCGGTCGCGATGCCGACGCCGCAGAACGGCAGCGCGAACAGTGCGAGCAGCCGCACGCCCCACGCAGCCTCGCCCTCGGTCGGCACCGGCGGCGCCACGAATTTGCCGGTCGGGATGGCTTCCTGCCGGTCGTCACCGCCCGTGGGGGCGTCGACACGCACGCTCGTGGGCTGGCCGGCCACGAAGAGCAACGCCGGTGCCGTCGCGCGCCGGCGTCATCCGGATGACTCGGCCGCACCGACGTCGTATCGTCGGGGATGCGCACCCTGTACGTCGGCAACAAGAACTACTCGTCGTGGTCACTGCGCGCCTGGCTGCTGCTGCGCCAGCTCGGCGTCGACTTCGAAGAGAAGAAGGTCGAGCTCTTCGCCGACGGCTTCCGGCACGAAGTCGCCAAGGTGTCTCCCGCCGGCCTGGTCCCGGTCCTCGTCGACGACGGCTTCGCGGTCTGGGACACGCTCGCAATCGCGGAGTGGATCGCCGAGCGCTGCCCCGAGAAGGGCGTCTGGCCGGCCGAGGCGAAGGCCCGCGCGCGCGCCCGCTCGATCTGCGCCGAGATGCACGCAGGATTCTCGGACCTGCGCCATCGGCTACCGATGAACCTCGAGGCGCGGCTGCCGGGAGTGGGGTGGAGCGCGCAGGTCGCGCGGGACGTCGAGCGCATCACGAGCATGTGGAGCGGCCTTCGCGCCGAGCACAGGGCGGATGGTCCGTTCCTCTTCGGCGCGTTCGGCGCAGCCGACGCGTTCTACGCCCCGGTCGTCACGCGGTTCGTCACCTACGACGTGGAGGTGCCGCGCCCGTGCGCCGAATACATGAAGGCCGTCCTGGCGCTGTCGGCGATGCGCGAATGGACAAAGGCCGCGCTCGCCGAGAAGCGCTTCATCCCGGAAGAGGAACCGTATCGGACGAGCCGCGACGCCTGAGCGATCACTTCTGCAGGATCGTCTGCGCGCCCTTCGCGAACTCTTCGGCGCCCTTCGTGTCCTCGGCGAGATCGGGCAGCTTGAACGGCACCTCGACACCGCGCTGACACGCCGGCCGCGCCGCCATCTGCCCCATCCAGCGCTCCAGGTGCGCGAGGCCGTCGATCGAGACGCCCGACCACTTGTGCGTCCGGACCCACGACCAGTTTGCGATGTCGGCGATCGAGAAGTCACCGGCGAGCCACTCGCTCTCGCCGAGCCGGCCGTCGAGCACCTCGAAGAGCCGGCGCGACTCGTTCTGGTAGCGCGCGATGGCCGAGGGGATCTTCTCCGGGAAGTAGCGGAAGAAGACGTTCGCCTGTCCCATCATCGGGCCGACGCCGCCCATCTGGAACATCACCCACTGGATGACGCGCGAGCGTCCCTTGCGATCGGTCGGGAGGAGCCGCCCCGCCTTCTCCGCCAGATAGATCATGATCGCGCCCGACTCGAAGACCGGGAAGTTCCCCTCGTCGCGATCGACGATGGTCGGGATCCGGCCGTTCGGATTGAGCTTCAGGTACTCCGGCGTCTTCTGGTCGCCGGCCATCAGGTTCACGACGTGGACCTCGTACGGGATCGCGAGCTCTTCGAGCGTGATCGAAGCCTTCCAGCCGTTCGGCGTGGGCGCGGTGTAGAGATCGATCATGGAACGACCCTCCATGGATGACGTGTAGGGGCCCACTCACCACGACGCGGGGGCTATTGCCATCGCCCCTCGCCGGCGCTCGTGCGCGCGCCCCGGTTCGGGGTATGAGCCTCGGCGATGCGGATCACCCGCCTGCTCGTGGCCAACCGCGGCGAGATCGCGATTCGCATCGCCCGCTCGGCGGCCGAGCTCGGCATCGCCACGGTCGGCGTCTACTCCGAGGACGACGAGGCGTGCCTGCACGTGCGCCGCATGGACGCGGTGCACGCCCTCCGCGGCCACGGCCCGCGCGCCTACCTCGACGTCGAGCAGCTCCTCTGGGTCGCGCGCCAGGCGTCCTGCGACGCCGTGCACCCCGGCTACGGCTTCCTCGCCGAGCGCGCGACGTTCGCGCGCAGCGTCGCCGACGCCGGCCTCGTCTTCGTCGGGCCGCGCCCCGAGACGCTGGAGCTGCTCGGCGACAAGGCGGCAGCGCGGGCGCTCGCCGAGCGCGTCGGGGTTCCGGTGCTCGCGGGAACCGGGCGCGCGACGAGCCTCGACGACGCGCGCGTGTTCCTCGCTGCCCGCGGCTCGGGCGGTGCCGTCATGGTGAAGGCGGTGGCGGGCGGCGGCGGGCGCGGCATGCGCGTCGTGCGGAGCGCCGTCGAGCTCGACGCTGCGTGGGCGCGCTGCCGCTCGGAGGCCGAAGCCGCGTTCGGCAACGGCGACCTCTACGTCGAGGAGCTCCTGCCGCGCGCCCGGCACGTCGAGGTGCAGATCGTCGGCGACGGCACCGGCGCGGTCGTGCAGCTGGGCGAGCGCGACTGCAGCCTCCAGCGCCGCCACCAGAAGCTGGTCGAGATTGCGCCCGCGCCGGGCCTCGCGACCGACGTGCGCGCGCGTCTCGCCGACGCCGCGGTCCGGCTCGCGTCGGCGGCGAGGTACGCCGGCGTCGGCACGTTCGAGTTCCTGGTCGACGCCGCGCATCCGAGCCGCTTCGTCTTCATCGAGGCGAACCCGCGCCTGCAGGTCGAGCACACGGTGACCGAGCTGGTGACGGGGACGGACCTGGTCGCGATCCAGCTCGGGCTCGCGGCGGGGCGCTCGCTCGCGGACCTCGGGCTCGTGCAGGAGGGCGTCGGAGCGCCCCGCGGCGTCGCGATCCAGGCGCGCGTCAACATGGAGACGCTCGCCGCCGACGGCACCGTGCGGCCGTCGGCGGGCGCGCTCGGCGTCTTCGAGGTGCCGACGGGACCCGGGGTGCGGGTCGACACGTGCGGCTACGCCGGCTACCGGCCGAGCCCGAGCTTCGATTCGCTGCTGGCGAAGGTCATCGTCGCGGCGCCCGGCTTCGAGGGCGCCGTCGCCAAGGCGTCACGCGCGCTCGCCGAGTTCCGCGTCGAGGGCGTCGCGACGAACCTGCAGTTCCTCCGGTACCTCCTCCGCGATCCGGCCCTCGCGACGTACGACGTGGACACGCGCTTCGTCGACGACCACCTTGCCACGCTCGTCCCGCCGGACGAGCCGTCGCCGAAGCCCGCGGCGGGCCTCGCGGGCGCCAAGGTCGACGCGCGCGATCCCCTCGCCGTCCTCGTGCACGGCAAGACCGCGAGCGCCGCGTCGCCGGCAGCCGCCGGTGCACCGGTCACGGCGCCCGACGGCGGCATCGTGGTGCGCGCGCCGATGCAGGGGACGATCGTCGCGATCGACGTCGCCGTGGGCGACGCCGTGCCCGCCGGCGCGCAGCTCCTCGTGATGGAAGCCATGAAGATGGAGCACGTCGTGACCGCGCCCGCGAGCGGGGTCGTGCGCGCGCTGCACGCGGGCGCCGGCGACACCGTCTACGAGGGCCATCCACTCGTCGTCCTCGAGGAGGCCGAGGTCGGCGTGTCGGCCACCGGCGAAGCGGCGAAAGTCGATCTCGACCGCATTCGTCCCGACCTGGCCGAGGTCGACGCGCGACACGCGAAGACGCTCGACGCCGCGCGCCCCGAGGCCGTCGCGCGGCGCCGCGCGACCGGACAGCGCACGGCGCGCGAGAACGTCGACGACCTCTGCGATCCGGGCAGCTTCGTCGAATACGGCTCGCTCGTGATCGCGGCGCAGCGGCGGCGCCGGCCGGTCGAGGAGCTGATCGATCGCACGCCCGCCGACGGGCTCGTCGCGGGCATCGGGCGTGTGAACGGGTCCCTCTTCGACGACACCCGCTCGCGCTGCGTCGTGATGTCGTACGACTACAGCGTCCTCGCCGGCACGCAGGGCCTGCAGAACCACCGCAAGAAGGACCGCCTGTTCGAGCTCGCCGCGCAGTGGCGCCTGCCGGTCGTCTTCTGCACCGAGGGCGGCGGCGGCCGGCCCGGCGACACCGACGGCGCCGGCGTCGCCGGGCTCGACTGCTGGGCCTTCAACTACTGGGGGCGGCTCTCGGGCCTCGTGCCGCTGGTCGGCGTCAACTCGGGGCGTTGCTTCGCGGGCAATGCGGCGCTGCTCGGCTGCTGCGACGTCGTCATCGCCACCGCGAACTCGTCGATCGGCATGGGTGGCCCCGCCATGATCGAGGGCGGCGGGCTCGGCGTCTTCCACCCCGACGAGGTCGGACCGATGCACGTGCAGGTGCCGAACGGCGTGGTCGACGTGGCGGTCGCCGACGAGGCCGAGGCCGTGCGCGCGGCGAAGCAGTACCTCTCCTACTTCCAGGGCCCGCTCGCCGAGTGGACGTGCGCCGATCAGCGCGAGCTGCGCGGCATCGTGCCGGAGAACCGCCTGCGCATCTACGACGTGCGCAAGGTCGTGCGGACGCTCGCCGACGCCGGCAGCGTGCTCGAGCTCCGCCGCCACTTCGGCCTCGGCATGGTCACGGCGCTCGCGCGCGTCGAGGGCCGTCCGCTCGGCATCATCGCGAACGACCCGAGTCATCTCGCGGGCGCGATCGACCGCGACGGCGCGGACAAGGCGGCGCGCTTCATGCAGCTCTGCGACGCGTTCGATCTCCCGATCCTGCTCCTGTGCGACACGCCGGGCATGATGGTCGGGCCCGAGGCGGAGAAGACGGCGCTCGTGC
The DNA here is from genome assembly GCA_035577985.1 of Candidatus Eisenbacteria bacterium. Classification (NCBI taxonomy): domain Bacteria; phylum Candidatus Eiseniibacteriota; species Candidatus Eiseniibacteriota bacterium. Next base: position 25,465 of record DATJZY010000107.1, on the reverse strand, counting down.
GTCACGTGAGCCGGCTCTTCGTCACCGGTGCGAGCCTCACGGTGCCGTTCTTCACGATCGTGCTGCGCAAGGGCTACGGCCTCGGCGCGCAGGCGATGGCGGGCGGCAGCTTCCACGCGCCGCTCTTCACGGTCGCGTGGCCGACGGGCGAGTTCGGCGGCATGGGCCTCGAGGGCGCCGTGAAGCTCGGCTATCGCAAGGAGCTCGCCGCGATCGAGGATCCGGCCGCGCGCACCAAGCTCTTCGAGGAGATGGTCGCGCGCATGTACGAGCACGGCAAGGCCGTCAGCTACGCGACCTACTTCGAGATCGACGACGTGATCGATCCCGCCGACTCGCGGCGCTGGATCACGACCGCGCTGCGCTCGGTCCCGCCGCCGCGACCGCGACGGCGCAAGAAGCGCCCCTGCATCGACACCTGGTAGGAACCGACCCAAGACTCCGTCTTGGGTCGGGGGCGAGAGTGTGGCGTTCGTGACACGCGCGACCGGCATGGCGCGGCCAGCGAAGCTGGCGCGCCAGACGAGGTACGGACGCTAACCCGAGCCGCGGCTCGGGTCGGCTATCGAGGGAACGCTTCGAGCACGCCGCCGTCGACTGGGATCGTCGCGCCAGTCGTCGGCGTCTGGTTCGAGGCGAGGAACACGACCGCGTTGCCGACGTGCTCGGGCAGGATGAGGGTCTTCAAGAGATTCCGCTGGCGGTAGAAGTCCTGCAGCTCGCCCGGATCGAGACCGCGTGACTTCGCGCGCGCCGGTCCCACCTCCTGCCACAGGCCCGAGGGCCGCGACGCGTCGCCGAACACGGCGTCGGCGTTGATCATGTTGACGCGGATGCCCGCGCCGGCGAGCTCGAGCGCGGCGACCTTGCCGAGCTGGTGGGCGCCGGCCTTGGACGCGCTGTACGTCCCGAAGTCGGCGCCGGGCGCGAACACGTTCTTCGACGAGTTCACGATCACGTGCCCGCCCGTCCCCTGCCGGCGCAGGAGCTGGGCGCCCTCGCGCAGGCACAGGAAGTAGCCGACGAGATTCACGTCGATCACGCGGCGGAAGGCGCCCGGATCGGTCGCCTCGATCTTACTCACGTGCGCGACACCGGCGTTCAAGACCACGATGTCGACGCCGCCGTACAGCCGCGCCGCCTGCGCGAAGCCCGCTGCGACCGACGCCTCGCTGGTCACGTCCATGACGACCGCGGCCGCGAGCCCCTTGCCCTTGGGGTCGAGCTCCTTCACGGCGGCGTCGAGCTTCGTCTGGTCGAGATCCGAGAGCACCACGTGCGCGCCCGCCGCGACGAGCTGCTTGCAGATGCCGAAGCCGATCGCGCCGACGGCGCCGGTGACGAGCGCCACCTGTCCCGCCAGCACGGGATCCTTCGCCTTGCCGAGCTTCGCCTGCTCGAGGACCCAGTACTCCATGTCGAAGAGATCACCGTCGGAGAGGGCGGTGTAGCGGCCGACGTCGTTCGCGAGCGCCTTGGCGACGATCGTGTGGTCGGCGATGTCGGCGGCGATGCGGGCGTCGGCCTTGGTACGACCGACGGAGAAGATGCCGATGCCCGGGACGAGGATCACGCGGGGCGTCGCATCGAGCTTCGTCACCTTCGTGCGCGCGCGACCTTTCTGCGCGTCGAAATAGGCCCCGTAGGCGGCGCGATAGGTCGTGACGGCCTCGGCGACGCGCTCGCGCAAGCGGTCGTCCTCGCCCAGCGGGAGGTCGCGCAGATAGAGGTGCGGGCCCTTGGTGCGGATCACGTGGTCCGGCGTGAGCGGGCCGCGGATCGACAGCTCCGCGGCGTCCTCGCGCGCGAGCGTGCAGAGCGTGCCTTCGGTCACGCGATACTCGAGCACCCAGCGGCGCCACGGCTGATCGCCGTTCCCCGTCGGCTCCGCGAGCGCGGCGCGCAGGATGGGGGCGAGGCGCGCCGCCGCGCCCTCGGCCTTCGCGAGGTCGACGCCGACGGGGACGGTCACGTGCGACGCGTCCTTGCGGCGCTTGCCGACGAACTTCTCGGCCCGGTCGACGCCGGCGATCATGCGCTCGTAGGCGGTGCGCGCGTCGTCCGCGAACGTGAAGAGGCCGTGGTTCAGCAGGACGAGCCCTTCGACCTTCGAGTTCTTCTCGAACACCTCGGCCGCGAGCTTCGCGAGCGCGAAGCCCGGCATGATGTACGGCACCACCGCCCAGCCGGCACCGAACGCCTCGCGCGCGAGCGCCTCGTTCTCGGCCGCCGGCTGGTTCGTCACCACGAGCGCGATGTCGGCGTGCGTGTGATCGATGAACTTGTGCGGGAGGAAGGCGTGCAGCAGCGTCTCGACCGACGGATTCGGGGCGCCGGCGTCGAAGAGGTGCGTGCGGAGCTGGTTCACCATCTCCTCGTCGGAGAGCTCCGCGAGCGCGCGCAGGCGGCGCAGGTGCCCGAGGTCGACGCCGGGGAGCCCCGGCGGCTCGATGGCGTCGAGGTCCCAGCCGCTGCCCTTGACGAAAAGCGCCTCGGTCTGGTCGCCGACGAGCGTCCTCACCGTCCCCTTGAGCGACGTGTTGCCGCCCCCGTGCATCACGAGATCGGGGTCGCGGCCGATCAGGCGCGAGGTGTAGACTCGCAGCGCCATCTCCTCGCCCCACCTGGGGGCGAGGCGATCCACGTACTCGGCGGCTTCCTTGTCGGACCAACGGCTGTCCATCGGGCCGACACTAGGCGGCGGGGCTCCAGGTTTTCAAGCCGCCGCGGCGTGCGCTAGGGTCGCGCCCCATGAGCCAGCTCACCGTGCAGGACCGTCTCGACATCCAGGAGCTGATGGCCGTCTACAGCCGCGCGATCGATTTCGGTCGCTGGGAAGAGCTCCCCGACCTCTTCACCGACGACTGCACCCTCGACTTCGGCAAGGTCATGGGCACGCACCAGGGCAAAGACGCCGTGCGCGCCTTCGCGAACATGTTGAAGGGCGCCGGCCTCACGATGCGCCACTACGTCACCAACTGCATCATCACCGGCGGCGGGGATCGAGCCGAAGCGACGACCTACGTGCTCGCCTTCACGGGCCAGAAGGGCAGCCTCACGCCGACGACCGGACGCTACGAGGATCGGCTGCGCAAACAGGGCGGTCGCTGGCTCCTGCAGGAGCGGCGCGGGATCATCGAGCTGGGCGCGTAGCGACGCCGCTCAGGTGGCAGTGTTCAGGTGGACGCTCGCGAGCTCGACGCACTCGATCTCCTGGAGCTTCCGCCGCACCTCGAGGACCCCGTCGACGCCGCCCGTGACGCGCCCGTGGGCGCGGTAGGTGTACTCGTGCCCCGGCATGTAGAGATCGATCCCCTTCTCCTCGGGATGCTGCTCGGCGCTCTCGTCCAGGTCCGCGATGACCACGCCCGCCGGCGGCGACCCGATCGCCGCGCGCACCTGCTTCGCGACGTCGCGTGAGAACGTTTCGACCTCGAAGCCGAAGTGCGCACCCGCCAGGCGATGATGCTCCGCGAGCTTCAGGTGCGCGGCGACGCCGCCGCGCTCGAGCGCCTCGACGAACGCGGTCGCGAGTCCTTCCACGACGAGCACGATCTGGTGGCGCCCGCCGGTCAGGAGCTCGACGACGCGCTTGCCCAGCGACTCGGGCTCGACCCCGACGTCCTCGGCGAGCCGCACGCTCGTCGCCGGGACCCCGCGGTCGCCGATGAAGCCGGAGACGAATCCTCGCGTCGCCTTCTCGCCGCCGTCGACCACGATCGCATGCCAGTCGCTCATCTGTGCCTCACTCGAAGAAGACCCACGTGACGACGAGGAACGTCGTCACCAGGAAGGGCAGGCTGTACCGGAAGATGTAGCCGAAGAACGAGGGCATGGGCACCCCGGCTTCCTCGGCGATCGACTTCACCATGAAGTTGGGCGCGTTGCCGATGTACGTGTTCGCCCCCATGAACACCGAGCCGCTCGACACCGCGGCGAGGAACAGCGGATGCTCCTGGATGAGCCGCGCGACCGCCTCGCTCTCGGGGACGCCCGGGAAGAGCCGCCCGAGGGCCGTCGAGAGGAACGCGAGGTAGGTGGGCGCGTTGTCGAGGAACGACGACAGGATGCCGCTCGCCCAGAAGAAGTGGGCGGGTTCGCGCACCGCGCGGACCACGAAGGCCATCCCGCCCTCCTCGCCCACGCGCAGCATCGCCATGGCCGGGATGATCGTCACGAAGATGCCGGCGAACAGGATCGCCACCTCGCGGATCGGCCCCCAGGAGAAGTCGTTGGCGGCGCGAACCGTCTGCGGTGTCGCGAGCCATGAGAGGCCGAGCATCGCGACCAGGACGCCGTCGCGCAGGAGATTCCCGGTCGTCTGGTGCACGCCGAGGATCGCGATCTCGTTGCCCTGCCACAGGCCGGACGCGACCACCGCGCCGATCACGCCGGCGAGAAAGACGAGGTTCGTCGCACCTTCCATGCGAATGGGCTCGGCCGCAGCCGCCGACGGTGCGCGGATCTCCTCGGGCTCGCGGCTCCAGTAGTAGAGCTCGTGCGCCATGTAGGTGGCGAGCACGAGCGCGGCGGTGAAGAGAACTCCCTTCCAGAGGCCGAGCGTCCAGAAGAAGGGCACGCCGTGCAGGAACCCTAGGAAGAGCGGCGGATCGCCGAGCGGCGTCAGCCCACCGCCGATGTTGGCGACCAGGAAGATGAAGAAGACGACCGTGTGCGAGCGATGGTGGCGCGCACGATTCGCCTTGAGAAGCGGCCGGATCATGATCATGGCCGCGCCCGTCGTCCCGACCAGCGAGGCGATCGCCGTCCCGATCAGCATGAGGACGGCGTTCGTCGACGGCGTGCCGCGCAGCGAACCCGCGACATGGATACCGCCGCCAATCGTGAACAGCGCCGAGATGAGGATCAGGAACGGGACGTAGTCGACGATCGCGACGTGGAGCAGCTCGTGCACCGCGTTGCCGCCGAAGCGCAGCACGAATGGGAGCGCGAAGAGGAGCGCCCATCCCGCCGACACCTTCGGGAAGTGATGGTGCCAGAAGTGCGGCGCGAGCAGCGGGAAGAGCGCGATCGACAGGAGGATTCCCGCGAACGGCAGAGCGCTCCAGACGGGCAGGAGGGATCCCAGGTCGGCGACCGGCGCACCATGCACGATGGGCGACGGCAATAGTGACTCGGAGGGCGCTGCGTCAACTACCTTGGCCGGAATTTCCGAGCCCGGGCACGACCCGCCCGAGAAACTCCGCCAGGCGCTCGGCCATGATCGCGTGCGCGGCCGCCGTCGGGTGGGGATCGAGCAGCCCCAGCTTCAGCTGCACGCGGTTCCGGCCGTCGAACCAGTGGTACGTCGACTCGACCGGGACGTGGTGCTCGCGGCCGAAGCGCTCGAGCGCGGCGACCGTGGCGCGCTCGGCCGGGCCGTCGTCGACGTCGCAGACGACGATCGCGAACGCGATCCGCCGGGCGTCGGCGATCGCCTGCATGCGCTCCAGGGCGGCGCGGCTCGCCATCCAGCCGCGATCGGCCTCGGAGAAGGGGTCCTTCGCCAGCTCCCGCGGACGCGGCTGCCGCGCGGGCGGGGGAACGAGCCAGCGGTAGGCGCCCACGGCGAGCTCGCCCACGCGGCTGTTCGTCACGAGCATCGTCACGAGCCGCTGCTGCGACGTCTTGCGCTCGGCCTCCGTCCACGGCGTCACCACCTCGTTGTCGTTCACGACGTAGACCAGCAGCAGCACGTCGGGATCGAACGCGAGGCCCTCGCGCTCCACGAATGCGAGCTCGTGCACGGTGTTCCAGCCGCCGACCGCCGCCGTGATCACCTCGACCGGCGCCCCGCGCCGCTCCGTCAGAAGTCGCTCGAGCCCCTTCGTGAACATCTCGTCTTGCTCGACGCCCCAGCCGAGGGTGATGGAGTCGCCGAGCGCCAGCACGCGCAGCGTCCCTGCGGGCTTCGCGCGCGCGAACGTCCGATCCCGGAGCCCGATGTCGTTCGTCCGCCAGCGCACCCCGTCGATCTCGCCGCGGAACCCGGCGAGATGCATCGGATACGGCGCTCCCGTGTAGGTGAGGATCTCGAGGTATTTCGCGAGCTCGACGAAGATCTTCGGGCGGCGCGGCGCGAGCCGCAGCGCGCCCTCGGCGACGAAAAGCACCAGCGCGACCATCCCGAGGACGCGACCGATCCTGCGCATGCGCGCGGGAGGAGAGCGCGCGGCGCCGTGCGGCGTCAAGCCATGGCGGTAATGCTTGAGGCGCCCCGTGCATGCCTGGTAAGCATTTCGGCTGGTCGTGCGTGCCACGGCCGCTGCGCAAAGGAGCCGTTAAGGTGAATCTCAGCTTCAGCCCCGAATACGAGACGTTCCGCGAAGAGGTCCGCAGGTTCCTGCGCGAGCACTGGACGGACGAGGACAAGGCCGCGGCGCCGGCGCCCGAGCCGAACACCGTCGCGGCGTCGATGGGCGCTACGGTGCGCACCGACGAGCGCGCCACGCGCTTTCGCGAGAAGGCGATCGCGCGCGGCTACCTCTACCGCCACATCCCGAAGCGCTACGGCGGCAGCGAGCAGCCCGCCGACCCACTCAAGGCCACGATCGTCGCCGAGGAGTTCCGCCGCCACGACGCCCCGTTCGAGATCATGGGTCAGGGTCCGTCGATGCTGGCGCCGACCCTCATCGACAAGGGCACGGAGGAGCAGAAGCAGAAGTTCGTGCGCGACACCCTGCTCGGCAAGATCAAGTGGTGTCAGGGCTACAGCGAGCCGGGCGCGGGCAGCGACCTCGCCTCGCTGCGCACCAAGGGCGAGCTCGAAGGCGACCACTGGGTCGTGAACGGCCAGAAGATCTGGACATCCAACGCGGCCGAGGCCGACTGGATGTTCGCGCTCGTCCGCACCGAGCCCGAGGCGCCCAAGCACGACGGCATCACGTACATGCTGATCGACATGAAGACGCCGGGCATCGAGGTGCGGCCGCTGCGGCAGATGACCGGCGAGGCCGACTTCAACGAGGTCTTCTTCGAGAACGTGCGTGTGCCGAAGGATTCGATCGTCGGCGAGCGGGGCCAGGGCTGGTACGTGTCGCGCTCGACGCTGAAGCACGAGCGCGCGCTCATCGGCAACGCGACGTTCGCACGCCGCACCTTCGACGGCGTCGTCATGATGGCGCAGGCGGTCGAGATCCGCGGCCGCCGCGCGATGGACGACCCGGTCTTCCGGGGCCGGCTGGTCGAGCTCGAGGCGCGCCTGCTCGCGGCCGAGTACAACGGCCATCGCCTGCTCACCGCGGGCGCGCGCGGCCTCGATCCGGGGCTCGCCGGAATGGTGCCGAAGCTGCACTCGACGACGCTCGCGTACGACATCGCGAAGCTCGCCATGGATCTCATGAGCGATCGCGGCTGCCTCGCCCCCGGCGAGCCGAACGCGCCGGCCATGGGCATGTTCGGCACCGCCTACATGTGGTACTTCGGCATGGCCCTCGGCGGCGGTGCCCCGAACATTCAGCGCAACGTGATCGCCGAGCGCGGCCTCGGCATGCCGCGCGACCAGCGGAAGTAGGGACATCGTCACATGGACTTCGGACTTTCCGAGGAGCAGACCCTCCTCCAGGACTCGATTCGTCGTTACCTCGAGGGCGAGTGCCCGACGACGCGCGTGCGCGCCATCATGGAGAGCGCGACCGGCCACGATCCGACGCTGTGGCGTGGGCTCGCCGAGATGGGCATTCCCGGCCTCGTCGTCCCGCCGGCCTACGGCGGGTCGGGCATGGAGCTGCTCGACGCCGCGCTCGCGGCCGAGGTGCTCGGCTGGTGCTGTACGCCCGGACCGTTCCTCGGCTCGGCGATGGCGACGATCGCCCTCGTCGAGAGCGCCTCGACCGAGGCGTGCCGGCGCTGGCTGCCGGGCATCGCGTCGGGTGACGCGCTGGTCACGTTCGCGCTCGGCGAGGGCCTCGGCGAGTGGGACGCGGCGCGGCTCACCTCGAAGGTGGTCGACGGGAAGCTCACGGGCGAGAAGCCGCTCGTGCCGTATGGCGAGGTCGCCGACGCCATCGTGGTGGCGTCGCAGGATGCCGACGGACCGGGGCTGTGGGTCGTCGAGCGGGGCGCGCCGGGCCTCTCGTCGACGCCGCTGCGGGTCTTCGACATGACCCGGCGCGTGAGCATGATCGGGTTCCACGAGACGCCGGCCGCGAAGATCGCGTCAGGTCGTCATGCGATCGACCGCGCACGCGACGCCGGCCTCGTCCTCGTCGCCGCCGACGCGTTCGGCGGCGCCGCGCGCTGCGTCGACATGACCGTCAAGTACTCGCTCACGCGCGAGCAGTTCGGGCAGCCGATCGGCGCCTTCCAGGGCGTGAAGCACCAGCTCGCCGACCTCGCGTGCGACCTCGAGCCGTCGCGCTCGCTGTGGTGGTACGCGGCACACGCCTTCGACCACATCACCGACAAGAGCGAGCGGCACGCGGCGATCGCCAAGGCGCACCTGACGGACCTCTACGACCGCGTGACGCGCTACGCGATCGAGCTCCATGGCGGCATCGGCTTCACGTGGGAGTTCGACCTGCACCTGTGGTGGCGCCGCGCCGTCTTCGATCGCGCGTTCCTCGGCGAGGCGGCGTATCATCGCGAGCGGGCGGCCGTGCTCGCGGGATGGAGCGGATGATGCGGGCGCTCGCGCTCGCCGTCGTCTTGTTCGCCGGCACGAGCGCCCTGCTCGCCGCCACGACCGACGAGCTGCTCCAGGGCAAGGCGATCGTCCTGAAGGACGGGAAGAGCCCCAAGCAGCGCGCTGCGACGATCCGCTCGGAAGATACCGCGCTGACGCTCGGCCGCGGCAACGACAGCCCGGACGATCCCACCCAGCAGGGCGGCAGCCTGCGCATCGTTTCGGTCATGGGCGACGTCTTCGACCAGACGTACCCGCTGCCGAAGGACGGCTGGCACTATCTCGGCAAGGCCGGCCAGAACAAAGGATACCGCTTCAAGCTCGGCTCCGCGGCGCCGGTGAAATCCGTGGTCGTGAAGGCCGGGAAGCTCGTCCAGGTGGTCGCCAAGGGATCGAAGCTCGGGCACTCGCTCGCCAGCGATCCGAACCCCGTGCAGGTGATCCTCGCGCTCGGCGAGCAGCAGCTGTGCCTCGGCTTCGGCGGCACCGCGTCGTTCAAGGCGGGCAAGAAGTTCACCGCGGGCGACTCGCCCGCCCCGATCTCCTGTCCCCTTCCCTACGCGGACGACTCGATGTGGCTCTGCCGGCCCGACAAGGCGGCGAACCTCTGCCTGGTGGATCTCGACGCGACGTCGGTGCATCCCGATCTCTCGACCACCGTCGAAGCGCACGTGGGAGCCGCCGATCAGCCGTACGACTGCTTCTACATCTATCCGACGGTCGACCTCTCCCCGACGCCCGGCAACCACGTCGACTTCAGCGACACGTCGCTCGAGCTGGATCCCCTGCTCACGCAAGCGGCGCGCCTGAACGACTCGTGCCGCATCTTCGCGCCGCTCTACCGGCAGGTGACGTTCGGCACGTTCGGCTCGCCCGATGCCGTGAAGTTCGCCGCCATCGCCTACGCCGACGCCGAGGCGGCCTTCCGCCGTTACCTCGCCAAGGACAATGGCGGTCGCAACGTCGTTCTCCTGGGCCACTCGCAGGGGACGTTCGTGATGACGCAGATCATGCAGAACCTGGTCGACGCGTCGCCGGAGCTGCGCTCGCGCCTGATCGTCGCGCTGCTGATCGGCGGCAGTGTGACGGTGCCGGACGGCCAGGTGGTCGGCGGCTCGTTCCAGAACCTCCCCCTGTGCACGAGCGACGCGCAGACGGGCTGCGTGATCGCGTACCGGTCGTACGCGGAGGGCTTCCCGCCGGCGAACGGCTCGAACACCGTCGGGCCCGCAGGCATGGACACCGCGTGCACGAATCCCGCGGCGCTCGGCGGCGGCGAGGGACGCTTTGCGAAGACGTACTTCCCGAACGTCCTCCATCAGCCGATCTTCCAGGTCGCGCCTCCGCCGCCGTTCCCCACGCCCTTCACGCTCTTCGAGGACTTCTACGCTGGCGAGTGCGTGAAGGACGCCGCGGGGCGGAGCTACCTCGAGATCCGCGTGCGACCCGACCCGGGCGACATGCGCACCGATCCGATCTCGTACACGCACCCGGCGCTCTCGCCGTCGCTCCTGGGCACCCACATCCTGGACTACAGCTGGGCGCTCGGCGATTTGATCCGGCTCGTCCAGACCAAAGCCGCCGCGATGCCCTAGGCCGGCGACTACACGCCGTGGGTCGCGATCTCGAACACGAGGTACGCGACCGACGAGAGGCCGACGCTCGTCACGAGACGCCGCGCGCTCGGGATGGACGTTCGCCGCACGGCTTCCGTCACCAGCACTGCGGTGACCGCGAGCACGGGGGGCACGAGGGCGAAGGACAGGCGCGGCACGTAGGTGCCGAGCGCCCACAGGAACGCCGCGAAGGATGCGAAGGTCACCGTCGCCGCGACGACGGTCGCACGCTCGGCGCGCAGCGTCTCGCGCAGCGAGAGTCGGTGCGCGACCGTCCAGGCGGCGACGAGCAGCAGCAACGTGACGGGGAACCACAGCGCCGGGCCCAGGGACGCCAGGAACGGCGTGACGGACGTGCGAACGCGGGCTGCCAGCATGGCCGACCCGGCAGTCGCGGCGTCGACGATCCAGACGAACTGGCGGAACTCGGTCATCTCGACGCTGTAGAAGACGCCACCGTTCCATCGCAGCACGAGTGCCCACGCCACGGTGGGCGCGGCGAAGGCGAGCACGAGCGCCAGCGCCGGAGCGAGCGCACGCGCGTCGCGAGTGCGCCAGATCACCGCGAGCAGCATCGCCGGCAGCACCGCGAAGAAGATTCCGTAGAAGAGCGGCAGAGCGCCGGCGAGGAGCCCCGAGCCGAGAACGTGGCGCGTGAGGGACCGCCGTGTCGTGAGCACGCCGCGGCAGAGCACCATGCTCACGACGGGCGCGAGGATGTTCAGCATCTGCGTGTGCGGGCTCCAGAAGCGCTCCTTCACCACGTCGTTCGCAACCAGCGGCAACGCGACCGCGAGCAGCGGCCACACGAGCCGATCGTGCGGCGCGAACAAGCGGTCGAAGAGCACGACCGCGAGCACGACGATCACGAAGTTCATCGCGATGAACGCGGCGTAGTAGGGATGTCCCGCGAACCCGAAGATCCACAGGATCGGCCGCGCGATCATTGCCGCCGTCAGCACGAACAGGGGGCGCGTCTGCCAGTTGTTGACGTAGCGGCCGTTCGGCAGCCGGGTGGCATCGAACAGACGGCCGGGGTCGTGGGCCATGCGCATGAACGCCGGCGAATCGCACAGGAAGACGTAGGTGAACGGACCCGCGATCCTGATCACCGTCGTGCAGAGCCGGCCGCCCTTCGGCGACAGCAGGAACAGCATGGCGACGAGCAGCACGCCGAGCGCGAGAAGGCCGATCTTCGTCGCCGGGCGTACCTGCCTAGCCGGCACTCACCACCGCTCCATCGCGCATCGACACCATCCGCGTCCCGTACGCCGCCGCCTTCGCGTCGTGGGTCACCATGACCACCGTGGCGCCGCGCTCCCGGTTGGCGGCCTGGATGAGGCCGAGGATCGCGTCGCCGGTGGCGGAATCGAGGTTCCCGGTCGGCTCGTCGGCGAGGATCAGCTTGGGCTCGATCACGAGGGCGCGGGCGATCGCCACCCGCTGCATCTCGCCGCCGGACAGCTCGTCGGGTCGATGCGTACGGCGGTGCGACAGCCCGACGGCATCCAGCGCCGCGACCACGCGCGCCTGCACGTCGCGCGCGCGCTTGCCGTCCAGCAGCAGGGGCAGCGAGACGTTCTCTTCCGCGCTCAGCGTCGGCATCAGGTTGAAGAACTGGAAGACGAAGCCGATCGAGCGCCGCCGAAAGATCGTGACCTCGTCGTCGGTCATGCGCGAAATGGGGGTCCCCTCGATGATGACCTCGCCCGAGGTCGGAAGATCGAGCCCGCCCATCAGGTGCAGCAGGGTGCTCTTGCCGGACCCGGACGGCCCCACGATGGTGACGAACGCCCCCGCTTCGAGATCGAGCGAAACGCCCGCGAGCGCCTTCACGTCGACGTCGCCTTGCCGGTACGTCTTGGTGACGTGGCGCAGGGAGATCATGGGTCCGGAGTGGTCGCACAAGGACTCGAACCTTGGACCTCCTGCGTGTGAAGCAGGCGCTCTAACCAACTGAGCTATGCGACCGCGCGGAGGGCCGGTCGTAGCCGACACCCCCTGCGCCGTCAACGGCTTGTGACTCACGACCGCGCGCCGTACGCTCGACGTTGGTGCGAGCTCTCGCCGCGCTGCTCTTGGGTCTCGCGATCGCCGTCGCGCACGCCGGGGACCGCCGCCGCTTCGACAACGATCTCGAGATCTTCGTCCCGATCGACCCGCACGAGCACGAGCGCGTGTACTGGTTCGCCCACCCCGAGCGCCGGGTCGTGCTTCCCGGGACCGTCACGATCAACAAGGCCGGCTACGTCTGCGACATCGACGACCGCCGCTTCAGCCGCCAGCAGGAGTTCATCGCCCACCTCCGGCTCGTCCACGGAATCCCGGCCGACCAGATCGCCGACATGGTCGTGCTGACCGACGGTCAGGTCCACTACCCCGCGGAGTAGGAAAAAATCCGCGGGAAGGGCCTTGACGGAAACCTCCCCCTGCCCTAGCTTGACGCAGCGCGTAAGAGCGAAGAACAAGGAGGGAGGATCTTTCTATGGCAGACCCAATCACGTTCCCGAGGTCGTTGGACGACGTCCGGGCCCAGGTGGAGCGCATCCGCAGCGAGGGCGAGAAGCTCGTCGACCGCCTCCGCAGCGACGCGAAGGACCTGATCGCGCGTGCGCCCAAGGTGGTCTCGATCGACGAGGCCCGCAAGCGCGCCGAGGAGGCGGTGAAGACGGTGCAGGATCTCCGCGCGCGTCGCACGGAACTCCTGACCAAGCTCGCCACGCAGGTGATCAACCTGCTCGGCTTCGCCACGGCCGACCGCGTCGCCAAGCTCGAAACCCGCATCGCGAACCTCGAGCAGCGCGTCTCGTCGCTCCCCAAAGAGCAAGCGGCCTGACGTTCGGCGTCTAACGCTTCCGGGGGCTGCGGCCGAAGCCGCCGCCCCCGGGCGTCTCGATGCACAGACGATCGCCCGGCCCCACGTCGAGCGTCGTCTTTCCCGGCAGCACCCTCGATCGCCCTGCGCGCCGAAGCAGGTTGCGCCCGCAGGCTCCGGGCGATCCCCCGGCGAGCCCGTACGGCGGCACCGTTCGCCGCTCGGTCAGGAGCGTCACGCGCGCATCCGACAGGAACTCGATCTCACGCACGAGGCCGTCGCCGCCCGGATACGCGCCGCGTCCACCCGATCGCGACCGCTGCGCATAGCGCCGCACGCGGATCGGATAGTACGCCTCGAGGGCTTCGACGGGCGTGTTCATCGTGTTCGTCATGTGCGTGTGCACGCCCGACGCGCCCGCTACGCCGGGGCCGCCGCCGGCTCCCCCGGCCAGCGTTTCGTAGTACGCGAACGCCCGCCCACCCACGACGCCGCCCAGCGCCACGTTGTTCATCGAGCCGCAGCTCGCAGCCGGAATCCGGTCGGGCGCGGCCTTCGCGAGCGCGCGCAGGAGCACGTCGACGATCCGTTGCGAGGTCTCGACGTTTCCACCCGCGACCGCCGCCGGGGCGAGCGCGTTCACGATCGTCCCCTCGGGCGCGACGATCTCGAGCGGTCGCGCGATCCCGTCGTTGGTCGGGAGGCGATCGCCTGCCAACGCGGCGAAGACGTACAGCACCGCCGATCGGGTGACGGCGAGGTTTGCGTTGACGGGCCCGCGTACCTGCGCCGCGCTGCCGGTGAAATCGATCCGGGCCCGGCCGCGTCCGAGCGTCACGGCCACGCGCAGCGCAATGCGCATCGCACCGAGGCCGTCGTCGTCGAGCACGTCGGTCGCGCGGTAGGTACCCGCCGGCAGCCCGCGCAGGACTGCCCGCATCATCGCGTCGGCATAGTCCTCGAGCGCGCGCATGTCGCGCGCGAGCCGGGTGACGCCGCCCGTGCGTCGCGCGAGCTCGATCAGCCGTCCCGCGCCGACGCGAAGCGCCGCCCATTGGGCCTGCAAGTCGCCTTCCCGCTCGTACGGCACACGGGTGTTCGCGAGGAACAGATCGAGGACGTCGCGCGCGATGCGCCCGGCGCAGACGAGCCGGATGGGCGGGATGCGCACGCCCTCCTGGAAGATGTCGGTCCCGACCGGCATCGAGCCCGGTTCCATGCCGCCGATGTCGGCGTGGTGGGCACGATTCGCGACGTATGCGAACGGCCGCCGTGCCCGTGCCATGAAGACCGGAGCCACCACCGTGACGTCCGGCAGGTGCGTCCCGCCGGCGAACGGATCGTTCAGGACGACGACGTCGCCAGGCCTCATGTCGACGGCGTCGATCGCCGCCCGCACCGACATCGGCGTCGAGCCCAGATGGACGGGGATGTGCGCCGCCTGCGCGACCAGGCGGCCGGTACCGTCGAAGACCGCGCACGAATAGTCGCGTCGCTCCTTGATGTTGGGCGAGAGCGCCGTGCGCCCGAGCACGACACCCATCTCTTCCGCGATCGCGGCCAGGCGATGGTTCGCGAGCTCGAGCCCGATCGGGTCGCGCACCGTCATCGTTGGAGCACCAGACCGCCGAGGCGATCGACGCGGACGCGCCAGGCAGGCGGCACGACCGTGGTTGCGCTGTACTCGCACACGATCGCGGGGCCGCGGCGCGCCCAGCCCACGCGGAGATCGTCGCGACGGAAGACCGGTACGGTCGCCGGACGACCGTCGAACCACACCGACCGCCGGGCGACCGGTGCGCCACGTCCCGAGCGCGGCGGCGGATCGTCCGGCACGCGCGATCCCCCGCCGCGCGCCCGAAGACGCAGCGTCACGACCTCGATCGGCCGCGCCTCGTCCGCATGTCCGAAACGCTCGCGATGGAGGGCGTGGAATGCCCGCCGCCAGACGCGCCACATCGGCACCGTGAGCTCGTAGGACTGCCCCGCATAGCGGACGTCGAGCGCGCGTTCCACGGCGACGCCGCGAACACCCTCGCGCGCGAGCTCCCGGCGCGCGCGCGTCTCGAGCTCGCGAAACCCGCGCGCGAGCACGTCGTCGGTCGGGGCGATCGCGCGCAGCGTCCGTCCGAAGTCGCGCACCACCTCGGCGACGAGCATGCCCCAGGCCGAGAGGAGTCCCGGATGGCGCGGCACGTAGACGCGCCGCATGCCGAGCGCGTCGGCGAGATCCGCGGCGTGCAGGCCGCCCGCACCGCCGAAGGCGACGAGCGTGAACTCGCGCGGGTCGTAGCCGTGCTCCACGCTGATCACGCGCAACGCGCGCTCCATCGCGGCGGCTGCGACCGACACGATGCCTGCGGCGGTGCGCTCGAGCGAGCGCCCGAGCCGCCGCGCGACCTCGTCCACCGCCCGCCGCGCGCGCTTCGCGTCGAGCGTCATCGCGCCGCCCAGAAACTCGGTTTCGACCAGACGACCCAAGACCAGGTTCGCGTCCGTGACGGTCGCCTGCGTGCCCGTGCCGTAGCACGCGGGGCCGGGGTCGGCGCCGGCACTCTCCGGGCCGACGCGCAGCGCCCCGCCCGCGTCGACGCTCGCGAGCGACCCGCCGCCGGCGCCGACGGTGTGGATGTCGAGGGCGGGCACGCGGATCGGAAGGCCGTCGATCGTCGTCTCGGTCCGATAGGCGAGCCGACTCTCGAGCAGGCTGACGTCGGTCGACGTGCCGCCCATGTCGAGCGTGAGGATGCGCTCGAAGCCCGCCCGCCGCGCGCGATCCGACGCGCCGACGAGCCCGCCGGCCGGACCCGAGAGCACCGTGCGCACCGGCTCGCCGGCCGCCGTCGCCGCGCCGACGAGCCCGCCGTTCGACTGCATGACGCGCACGCCGCCGGGCACGGCGGCGCCGAGCTTCCCCAGGTGCTCGCTCATGAGCGGCCCCACGTATGCGTTCACGACCGTGGTCGCGACGCGCTCGTATTCACGATACTCGCGTAGAAGGCGGTGGGATGCCGTCACGTGGAGATCTGTCGCAGCGAGGGCCCGGCGCACCCGCTCTTCGTGCCGCGGATCGAGGTAGCTGTGGAGGAAACAGATTGCGACGGCCTCGGCTCCCGAGCGGCGTACGGCCCCGACCAGGCGCCGTACGGCGCGGGGATCGAGCGGCGTCTCCACGCGCCCGTCGACGAGCACGCGCTCGGCGACGCCGAGCCGGCGCGCCGCCGGAACGAGCGGCGCCCGCACCTTCGGCATGAGATCGTAGAGCCGAGGCCGCGTCTGCCGGCCGATCGCGAGCACGTCCTCGAAGCCCTGGGTCGTCACCAGCACGACGCGCGCGCCCCGTCGCTCGAGGAGCGCGTTGGTCGCCACCGTGGAGCCGTAGTGGAGGCGCGTGCGGCGATCGCTGCCGACGGCGGCGAGCGCGAGCCCGACGGCGCGACTCGGGTCACGCGGCGTCGAGCGGACCTTGTGCACGACGAGCCGCCGTCCGACGACCGCGACCAGATCCGTGAACGTACCGCCGGTGTCGACGCCGGCGAGCATCGTGGCGCGGCTCAGGAAGCCTTGGCGGTCGTGCCGGAGCCCGACTTCGCCTTCGAGGAGGGCTTCGTATCGGACTTGGCCTCGGGCTTGGACTCGGACTTCGACTCCGATGTCGTCTCGGACTTCGACTCGGACTTGGACGCGCCGCCGTCCGCCGCTCCGTCGCCCTTCTTCGCGTCACCGCTACGAGCGTAGTCGGTCACGTACCAGCCGGAGCCCTTCAGCTGAAAGCTCGTGTTCGAGATGATGCGGCGAACCTTCCGGCGGCAGGTCGGACACTTCGTGAGGGCGGCGTCGGTGATGCGTTGCGAGTGCTCGAAAACCCCGCATTTGCCGCACTCGTACTCGTAGATCGGCATGCGGGGGCTCTAATCAGGGCCCCCACCCTTGTCAATGAACGGGCCGAGCCGCGCGAGCGCGGTCGCGACGTCGATGCCCGTGACGACGACGCGTTTCCCCCGGCCGGTCGCGCCCGCCTCGACGGACACCGCAGCAGGGCGTACGGCGAGTGCCTCGGCGAGGACTCCGACCAGCTCGCGATTCGCGGCGCCGCCGACCGGCCGCGCGCGCACCTGCACCTTGAGCGCCTCCCCGTGCACGCCCGCGATGCGGGACCGCGACGCACCGGGCTGGGCGTGGATCCGCAGCACGATGCCGCCGGCGCAGGGACCGAGCCAGCCGACGCGCTGGGGCGCGTCAGTTGAAGCCGTAGCCGCTCCCCGGCAGGCGCCCGGCGAGCTGGTAGAGGCTCCCCGCGAGGAACAGGCGAAGGAACTCGACACCGAGCAGGACGACGATGGGCGAGAGGTCGATCCCCGACACGTACAGGAACGGCAGCGCGCGACGGACGCGTGAGAGCACGGGCTCGGTGACGCTGCGGATGAAGCGCACGATCGGGTTGTAGGGATCCGGGCTCACCCATGAGAGGACCACGGCGGCGACGACGAGCCACCAGTACAGGCCCAGGAGGTTGCTCACCAGCCACGCCAGCGAGAAGACCAGGTTCTGCAGGACGAACATTCCGCGCCCTCCCTACGACGACGCCAGCTCGCGCGCGCGGCGATTCGCGGCGTCGACCGCCGCGATCACCGTGTCGCGGAATTGATGCTGATCGAGCGCGTTCAGCCCCGCGAGCGTCGTGCCGCCCGGCGACGTCACCATCTCGCGCAGCTCCTTCGCCGACATCCCGCTCTCGACCAGCATCGCCGCCGCGCCGACGATCGTCTGGAAGCAGAGCTTGGTCGCGAGCTGCTGCGAGAGCCCGCCGCGAACGCCGCCCTCGATCAGCGCCTCGGCGAAGGCGTAGATGAAGGCGGGTCCGCTTCCGGAGAGCGCGGTGACCGCGTCGAGCAGGTCCTCGCCCGTGATCGACACCGCCTCGCCGCAGGCGCTGAACAGGCGCAGCGTCTGCTTCAGATCGGCCGGCGTCGCGTGGGCGCCCGCGACCGCCACCGACATTCCTTTTCCCACCAGACAGGGCGTGTTCGGCATGACGCGGACGGCGCGCGCGCCGCCGCCGAGGCCGAGCTCGATCCGGCGGAGCGGGAACCCTGCCGCGATCGACACGAAGAGCTTCTTCGGCGTCGCCTCCGGGCGAATCTCGTCCAGGACCTGCGCCATCACCTGCGGCTTCACCGCCAGCACGATCGTCTGCGAGCCGCGCACCAGGTCGCGGTTGTTGCGCGTCCCCTCGACCTTGTAGGCGCGTTTCAAGCGCCGTACCTGGCTCTCGGCGGCGTCGCTCACCCAGATGTCGGTGGCCTTGTACCGCCCGGCGACGATGAGGCCCTTCACGAGCGCCCCGGCCATGTTTCCCGCGCCGATGAAACCGATCTTCTTCATCACCCCTCCCGCCATGCGCCGGCCTGCCGCGCCCCGAAGAGCGCTCGGCCGAGCCGCACGAGCGTCGCACCTTCTTCTACGGCGACGGCGAAGTCGTCGCTCATTCCCATGGAGAGCTGGGGGAGTTCAACTCCCAGCCGCGCGGCGAGGTCGTCGCGCAGCTCCCGGAGGGCACGAAAACACGGGCGCATCGCCTCGGGGTCGGGTGCCAGGGGACCGATCGTCATGAGGCCGTCCAGGGCGAGGGGGGCCAGGCGCAGGATGGCTTCGCAGAGCGCCCCGGTCGCCGCGGGGTCGGCCCCGCGCTTCGTCGCCTCATGGGCGACGTTCACCTGCACCAGCACGGGGAGGCGCCGACCCGCGCTCGCGGCGGCCGTCGCGAGCGCCGACGCGAGGTCGGGGGAGTCCACCGTGTGCACGCGATCGAAGACCGCGACCGCGGCGCGCACCTTGTTGCGCTGGAGTCCGCCGATGAGATGCCAGGTTCCGCCGGCGACGTGGGTCCGCTTCGCCTTCGCCTCCTGAACGTAGTTCTCGCCGATGTCGGAGAGGCCGGCCGCGAGTGCGGCAGCCGCCACCGCCGGCGGAAACGTCTTCGTCACGGCGACGATGCGGACCCGCGCGGCATCCCGTCCCGCGCGTCGCGCTGCGTCCGCGATTGCAGCTCGCACGTCGGCCAGTCGCTCGGCGAGTGCGCACGCATCACCGTTCACGACGCGTCGTCGTCGCGCGCGCCCAGCCGGCGCCGCAGCTCGATTCCCATTCTCCCGTGACCATAGCACGACGGCCATTGCCGCGCCGCAGGTTGCCGGTCAGGGAGACGCGTGGTAGCCCGAAATCGGAGCAGCGATGCGGGGCGCACTTGCGGGGTGGATCGCGGCGCTCGCGATGGTGGCGGCGTCGTGCTCGACGACCGGTCGGGGCCAGATCGCCGCGGGAAGCGCGGGGACCCGCGAGTCCGTGTGGGTGGCACGTCCCCGACGTACGACGCCGCTGCTCGCCCTGGTGCGCCCGCGGCCCGAGCTGGCCGACCTGACGCTGTATCTGCAGGCCCGCGACGCCGCCCGCGCGGGCGACGATGCGAGCGCGATCCAGTCCGTCACCACGCTCGCCGAGCAACACCCCGACTCGATCTGGCTGCCGGGCGCGCGGATCATCGCCGGACAGCTCCGGCGCAAGGCAGGCGATCTCGACGGCGCACGCGGGTGGTTCCAGGCGGCGCGCGAAGGCCTTCCGACCGGCAGCGAGCGGTGGGTCACGAGCACGCTGGCCCTGGGCGACGTCGAGCATTTGCGCGGCGACGACGCCGCGGCGCTCGCGCTCGCCCGCGCCGTGCGCGCGACGAAGCCGAGCGGCATCGCGGCCCGTCGCGCGAAGCGCCTCTCCGATCGCATCCGGCGCGCGCATCCGGAGCTGTGGTCGAGCCCCACGTCGCGTCTGGCCGACGCGGAGCTGCTGCTCGACGAGGACGACGCGGCGTCGGCCGCCGTCGAGGCACAGTCGGTCCTGGACGGCCACGCGACGTCCGAGGATCGCGCGCAGGCGCTCTGGATCCGCGCACGCGCGGAGCACGCGCTCGGCGAGCGAAGCCAGGCGGAAGCGACGTGTCTCGAGGTCGCCGACCTCTCGTCGGCGCTCGGCCCCAAGGCGATCGCCGCCGCCGCGCGGTGGCGCTGGAACACCGACGACGATGCGGCCGCGCTGCGTCTCTACCGCCAGCTGACGACGCGTTTCCCGGCTGCGCCCGAAGCCGCCGAAGCCCGCTACGCCATGGGACGCATCCATCAGGAGGCGGGACGCTACGACGAGGCATTCGACGTCTACGATCGTCTCGCGCGCGACGAGCCACGCGCGCAGGTCGCGAGCGAAGCCCGCTTCCGCGCGGGGTGGGTCCGGTATCTCGCGGGCGATCTCCCGGGCGCGACCGCATACTTCGCCGCCGTCGTCGTCGACGGACCACCGAGCATCCGTCCCGCCGCCGCCTACTGGGAGGGGCGGATCCGCGCCATGCTCCAGGACCCGGAGGCGGACGCCGATCTCTCGGCGGTCGTCACCGAGCATCCGACGTCGTACTACGCGGGGCTCGCCGCCGAGCGCCTCGGCATCGCCACCGACGCGCCGACGAGCGTGATCGCGCCGCCGTCCGCCGTGCTACCCGAGGATCTCCCGGGTCCGCATGCCGAGCGCGCGCGCGTGCTGGCGTCGCTCGGGCTCTACCGGCTCGCCGAGCGCGAGCTCGACGCCGTCCCCGACGACGTGCCGCGGCTCGTGCTCGCGCAGGCGTACACCGCGGTCGGCGCGCCGGGCGCCGCGATCATGACGGCGCGCGGCCTCGGCTCGGACGTCGACGACTCCGCCCGGCGCTACCTCTATCCGCTCGGCTTCTGGCCGGTCGTCGAGCACGAGGCGCAGGCGCACGGGCTCGACCCGCTGCTCGTGACGGCGCTGATCCGCCAGGAGAGCCTCTTCCTTCCCGAGGCGATCTCACCCGCCGACGCGCAGGGGCTGATGCAGCTCCTGCCGCGCACGGCACGCGTCGTCGCCGACGAGGCCGGCGTCACGCCGGCCGAGGTCAAGGCGCTCGACGTCGTGCCGACGAACGTACGCCTCGGCACGACGCTGCTTCGCCGCCTGCTCGATCGCTACGACGGCTCGCGCGTGAAGGCGCTGGCGGCCTACAACGCTGGCGAGGACGCGGTCGCCAAGTGGGAGCGGCGCTACGGCGCGCGGCCCGACGACGAGTTCACCGAGCTGATCAGCTACCGCGAGACGCGCGACTACGTGAAGCTCGTGCTGCAGAACCTGCAGATCTACCGGCAGCTCTACGGCGCGAGCCCGCCCGCTACCAGCCGCGGCAACCCGCCGAATGCGCCGTTCGACATGATGACGACAACGTCGCCCGGTGCGCTCGTGGCGACCAGATAGTCGCGGATCGCCGACACGCCGTCGATGAGCCGCGCCGGCGTGCCGCGCGCGGCGACGTCGGCCACGATCTCGGCCGGGTCGAGCCGTTCCTCGGGCGGGATCGGGTCGCCGGCCTTCGCGAACACGGCCGCCAGGATGGTCTCATCGGCGCGCGCGAGGGCGTCGGCGAACTCGCGCTGGAAGACGCGCCGCCGGCTCGTGTTCGAGCGCGGCTCGAACACGGCGCGCAGGCGGCGGTCGGGGTAGCGCAAGCGGAGCGCGGCGATCGTTCCGGCCACGGCGGTCGGATGGTGCGCGAAGTCGTCGATCACCGTGACGCCGCGCGCTTCGCCGACGACCTCCTGGCGGCGCGCGACGCCGTGGAACTCCGCCAGCGCCGCCGCCGCGTCTTCCAACCGCACGCCGCACTCGCGAGCGACCAGCATGACGCCGAGCGCGTTGCGGGCGTTGATGTCGCCCGGCACCCGGAGCGTCACCTCGCACACGGCCCGATCGCCCTCGCGCACCGTGAAGCGCACGCGGCCGTCGTCGACGAGGTCCGTGACGCGCCAGGCGTTCCCGGCGCCGATCCCGAACCGCACGACCTTGGCCCGCGTCCCGTCGATCACGTCGAGCACGTGCGGGAAGTCGCCGCACACGACGAGCGGCGCGCCGGGCCCGAGCAGCGCGAGGAGCTTCCGGAAGGCGCTCTTCACGTGGTCGAGGTCGCGGTAGATGTCGGCGTGATCGAACTCGATCGCGTTCAGCAGCACCGCCCACGGGCGGTAGTGGAGGAACTTCGCCTCCTTGTCGAAGTAGGCCGAGTCGTATTCGTCGCCCTCGACGACGAACCAGGGCCCGGAGCCGAGCGCCGCGTTCGAGCCGAGATCGCGCGGCGCACCGCCGATGAGATAGCCGGGACCCGCCCCCGCCCGGTGCAACACCCACGCCAGCATCGACGACGAGGTCGTCTTACCGTGCGTTCCGGCGACGACGAGCGGTCGGCGCGTGAC
The DNA here is from genome assembly GCA_035577985.1 of Candidatus Eisenbacteria bacterium. Taxonomy (NCBI): domain Bacteria; phylum Candidatus Eiseniibacteriota; species Candidatus Eiseniibacteriota bacterium. The sequence continues at coordinate 3,109 of DATJZY010000107.1, read as the reverse complement.
GAGAAAGAGCTCCTCGAGCGCCTGGGGGAACGACATGGTGCGAAGGCCCCGCTCGCGCGCCGCCGCGGCCTCGACGTTCGTGCGGCGCACGGCATTGCCGCACACGACGAGGTCCGCGCCGTCGAGCCGTCCCGCGTCCCACCCCTCGTTCACCCGGACGCCGAGCTGCTCGAGCAGCGTCGAGGCCGGCGGATAGACACCCTCGTCCGAGCCGGTGACGTCGTGGCCCGCCTCCTTCAAGAGCGCCGCGAGCGCGCTCATCCCCACGCCACAGGCCGCGATCAGGTGGATCCTCACGCGTCGAGCGCCTCCCAGACGGCATCGTGGACCAGCGGCCGCACACCTTTGATGCGTTCGTTGTCGCGGCGCGGGTGGACGCGGTTGGTGAGGAACACGACGTGCGCGCCGCGATCCCGATCGATCCACACCGACGTGCCGGTGAAGCCCAGGTGGCCGACCGTGGATGCCGACGCGCGCGAGCCGGCCATCGAGCCCTGGGCCGACGGTGTGTCCCAACCGAGCGCCCACGTCGAATCGGCCACGCTGCCCTCCTTCCGCCAGAACTCACGCACGAGCGCACCCGGCAGGAAGTCGGCGCGATCGTTCGCGCAGGCCTGGAGCCGGGCCACTATGCGGTGAACGTCTTCGGCGCTCGCGAAGAGGCCCGCGTGCCCGGCCACGCCGCCGATCGCCCAGGCGTTGTCGTCCTCGACCTCGCCGCACAGGATCTTCTGGCGCCACGCGCAGCGATCGGTGGGCGCAATCATGTCGGTCACCGGCGTCAGCTTCTGCGCGTGCATGCGATCGAGGTCGATGAACGCCGTCGAGCGCAGCTCCATCGGCCGGAAGATCCGCTCCTGGCAGAAGCGATCGAGCGGGTGATGGCTCACCAGCTCCACCAGCTCGCCGAGCAGCATGAACCCGAGGTCGCTGTACACGGCCTTGGTGCCCGTTTCGTACTCGGGCCGCATGCGATGGATCTCGTCGAGCACCATCGCGCGCGCGCCACCGCGCCCCGAGAACTTGAACTTTCCCTGGCGCTCGGCGCGCTGCACGTCCTTGAAGAACGGCTTCCAGGCCGGCAGCCCCGAGCAATGCCCGAGGAGGTGATGGATCGAGACGTGGATCTTGCCGTGGACGCCGAAGTTCGGGACGAAGCGCGAGACGCGATCGTCGAGCCGGATCTTGCCCTCGCGCACGAGCAGCATGATCGCGGTGGTGGTCGCGAGCGCCTTGGTCAGCGACGAGAGGTCGAACACCGTGTCGGGACGCATCGGGGTGCGCGCCGGCTCGAGGCTCCGGTGTCCGAACGCCTCGTGGTAGACGATCTCGTCGCCCCGACCGACCAGGAGCACCGCGCCCGGGAACGCGCCGTTCGTGACCGCCTGCTCGATCACGGCGGCTGCGCGCGAGAAATCCACGCCGACGATCTACACGACGGCGGGGTCGAGCGCGACGAGGGCGCCGGCGTCGACGTCGAGCTCGACCGTGAGACCGAGCGGCAGGGTCAGGTTCTCGACGCCGGTCTCGGCCGGGTCGTGGCCGGACGGCATGCCGAAGCCCACCGGGAACGGCGCGTCCGCGAACGCCTCGCGCACGACGTCCAGCGCCGTCGCGTCGTCGGTGCTGCGACACGCCGCCATGGTGCCGAAGACGACCCCCGCCACCCGATCGAGCAAGCCCGCCTGGTGGAGCTGGAGCAGCAGCCGATCGATACGATACGGCCACTCGTGCACGTCCTCGAGGAAGAGGATGGCGCCGTCGGTGTCGAGCGCCCACGGCGTGCCGAGCGTCGTCGCGATCACCGAGAGGCAGCCGCCGACGAGACGACCCGTCGCACGACCGGGACGGATCGGGGTCGGCACCTCCGCCTGGAACTGGAAGCCGGGATCGCTGAGCGTCGACCAAAGGTGCGCCGCCGACCGTGCCGTGAGACCGCGCGCCACGTCGGTGGCCACCATCGGGCCGTGGAACGCCGCGACGCCCTCCTGCACGACGGCCGCCAGCAGCGCCGTGACGTCGCTGCAGCCGACGATGGGCTTCGGGTCGTCGTGGAGCGCGCGCAGGTCGAGCGACGGCACGATGCGCTGGCTTCCATAGCCGCCGCGCGCGCAGAAGATCGCACGCACGTCCCGGTCGACCAGCATCGCGGCGAGGTCCCGCCGCCGGGCCGAGTCGGCGCCCGCGAGAAAGGCCTTGCGCGCGAGGACCGATTCGCCGAGGCGCGGAACGAGGCCCCAGCCCTCGAGGACGCGGAGCCCGGACCGCAGCCGCTCCTCTTCGATCGGGCTGGACGGTGCCACCACCCCCACGACGTCACCCGGCCCGATCCGCCGGGGCCTTCGAATCACCGCGCCCCCAGCCACGCTCTTTGTATCCCGCAACTGTTCACACCTTGCAAAGGCGCGCACGCCTCTCTAAGCAACGATGCATGCGAACGTCGCCGGCGCAGATCGACCGGGTGGCCGGCATCCTCGTACGTCGTCTGCTCGAAAAGGACGTGGTGACCCTCACCGCGCCCGAGGCGGCCGTGAAGGCGCGGTTCGTCGAGCTCCTGAGCAAGAATTTCGACGAGGAAGCCGCGATCGAGCGCGAGGCGACGGTCCAGGCCGAGAAGGTCGTGCGGCAGGGTGCCCCGGGCATCAAGCGCGAAGACCTCGATCTGCGGCGCGTGGAGCAGCTCATGAAGCAACGAATCGCGAAGGAGCGAGGGTTCGTGCTGTGAATCTCTCGGAGGGCCGGCTCTCGTACCTCTCGCAACAGCTGCTGAAGATCGTCGTCGACGGCAAGCTCGGCACGGTGCGCAATGATCACCGCTTCCTTTCCGAAGCGAAGAAGGCCCTCACCGAGGAGTTCTCGATTGACGACGAGCTCGATCGCCTCGCGCGCGCCCGCATGCCCAAGCACGTCATGCCCGGCGGCCGCGACTGGGAAATCCGCTACCGCCAATACTACGAAGAAGAACGCCGCAAGCGGGCGAAGTAGCGATGGCCCGCGTCGCCGACGCGGAGCGAGGCGACAGTGGCACGCGCGAAGTCGAGTCGCGAGGTCGGGGGCCGGGCGGAGGCGCCTGCGAAGCGGCGCGACGAAACGTCGGGGCCGTGACGAC